>JALRFT010000190.1 GCA_023261915.1 Acidimicrobiales bacterium
GATAGGGCGGGCAGGCGGCCGTGCCGAGCAGACGGAGCTTCTCATCGAGGAATTCGGCGAGCCGTGTCGGGTTCAACAGGGCCTTCGTCTCCTGGAACAGCAGCGACTTGTTGGCCGATCCACCCCCCTTGGCCATGAAAAGGAAGGAGTAGGACGCACCGTCGACCGCAGCGATCTTGATCTCCGCCGGCAGATTCGTGCCCGTGTTGACCTCATCCCAGACGCTCAACGGCGACATCTGGGAGTAGCGCAGGTTGTCGAAGCGGAACGCCTCGAACACACCGCGCGCCAAGGCCTCCTCGTCACCGCCCCCGGTGAGCACGAACTGGCCTTTCTTCGCCTTGACGATGGCCGTACCCGTGTCCTGGCACATCGGCAGCACCCCACCGGCGGAGATGCAGGCGTTCTTCAACAGGTCCAGAGCGACGAACCGGTCGTTACCCGACGCATCCGGATCCTCGAGGATGGCAGCGAGTTGTGCCAGATGGCCCGGACGCAGGTAGTGGGCGATGTCGAACATCGCCTGACGCGTCAGTTCGGTCAGCACCGAAGGGGCAACGGCGAGAAACGATGTCCCCCCGAGGATCTGTTCCTCAACCCCCTCGATCTCAAGACGCCGATAGGCGGTGGTATCGGGACCCGTCGGCAGGATCGCCGAGTGGACGAAATCGGTCATGGAGTGGAACTCGACGAGCTCGACGAGCTTGATGAACTCGACGAACTCGTGGAACTCGACGACGTGGACGTGGAAGCCGTCGTCGTGGTCGTAGAGGGTCTCGTTGTCGTCGTTGAGGGCCGCGTCGTGCTCGTGGTGCTGCTCGACGAGGTCGTCGAGGTCGACGTAGTGGAGGTCGTAGTGGATGAGGTGGACGCCACGATGGCCCAGGCACCGAGACCCAGGGCGATGACGGCGAGCACCACCACCGCCACGATCAGCGGGGTGCGTGAACCACTCGGGACGTCGTTCCCCGGCACCATGGGTGCCGTGCGGCGCGTCCACTCGGTGCCGTCCCAGTAGCGGAACTGATCCGGGTCATCAGGATCGGGGTACCAGCCAGCAGGCGCATCGTCGCCCGCCGGGCGCGCCTTGCGGGTCCATGCCGAACCGTCCCACCACCGCAACAACGCAACCGAATGCGGGTCGGGATACCAGCCGGGTGGGGCCGGTTCAATGTCGGGGCGAGCCCGATCGGTCCAGGCGTTGCCGTCCCACCAACGGACGAGACCCTCCTGGGTCGGGTGCGGGTACCACCCCTGCTCGCGACTCCCCGCCGGACGGGTGCGATCGAGGTAACGAATCCCGTCGAAGTACCGCTCAAGGCCGGGGCGCCCCTTGGGGTCGGGGTACCACCCCGCCGGGCCCGGTGTGCCTCCGGCGGGCACCGCTGACTCGGTTGCACCGGCGGCATCACCGCCGGCCGCAGGCGGCGTGGATCCGGTCACCGGCTGGTGATCGGCGCGGGTCGGGTCGTCAGACACGTGGGTCTCCTCGGTTCGTTGCGGTGGGGTCTCGACTCGACCTCAACCGATCTGGATTGGCAAGTTCCGCTCGTCAGACCGTGCTCAAGTCAGCGACGGCCTCGACGAAGGTCGCGGCGCCCTCGGAGATTCTGTCACGCCGGATGGCCAGTCCGCCGACGACCTCGGCCCCAAGATCGGTAGCGAGGGCCTCCATCTTGGACAACGTGCGACCTGGCGCCACGGCGTAGGTGCAGTACACCGCCACCCGCTTACCCCGCAGCGTCGTACCGTCGGTTCCCCCCATGAGCCCCAGGGCCCGCTCCAGGTTCCGTCGTCCCCCGGGACGCTGACCTACGGCGAACAACCCGTCAACCCATGAGCCCAGGATCACGAGATCGGCCGCAGCAATGGCGGCGGGGTCCACTCCCTTGGCGGGGTAGGTCCGGCACCGGACGCCTCGAGTGAAGAACTCGTCACCCATGGCCAGCGCCGCCCGGCGGGTCGTGCCCGTCTTGCTCTCATACACCACCACGACATCCATGCCGTCTCCTCACACTCGATCCAGCGCCCCTGTGATACCACCTACGGACCAGCCGAGATGGACATCCAGCCACTGCTCACCAACTGTTCAGGTGAATAACCTCGTCAAGATCGGCACGGGGTGCAGGCCGAAAGTTGGTCCCAACGGTGTAGGCCACCGGTGTGAGCAGACCCTGAGCGATCTCGCCGAACGGAATGCCCACGATCTCGGCGACCGCTTCCTCGTGCATGAGGTGCAGCGTTGTCCAGCAGGTACCCAGACCGCGCTCACGAGCGGCGAGCATGAAACTCCAGGCCGCTGGGAACAGCGAGCCCCACAGGCTGGCGGACGCAAATGACGGAAGGTTGTCGACCCGACCCTCAAGGCACGGGATGACGAGCACCGGCACGTCGGCCATGTGGTCGGCCAGATATTGGGCGGAGTCGACGACTCGCTCCTGGGTGCGCGCCCGCTCCGGGTCGTGGAGCGGCACGCCGAAAGTGGATAGCGGCGAGTTCCGGTAGACCTCGAACGCCTGTCGGTAGAGATCGCCAATGGCCTGTCGCTTGTCGGGATCGGTAACGACCACCCAGTGCCAGCCCTGTCGATTCGATCCGGTAGGTGCCTGCACTGCCAGCTCGATGCATTCCCGCACCACAGAGACGGGAACCTCCCGCTCGAGGTCGAGGCGCTTGCGAACGCTACGGGTGGTGGTCAGCAGGTCATCAGGACTGAGGTCAAGGCGCATAGCCGAACACTAGCGACCGCTCTGCCCCGCTCGTCGGGGCAGTCCGCCCACGGCGATCTGCCACAATGACCCATCTCAGGGGTCCACTCCCCTTCGGCAGTGCATGGAAGGACCGCAATGACCTCCAGTGACTCGACAACGACGGTCCCGGGCGATCTCCTCGATGCCCTAGCGAGCGTGGTGGGCGAAGCCCACATCGAGACGGGCGAGTCCATTCCCGAGGACCTCACCCATGACGAGTGCCTGACCGTTGCCCCCGTGACGCCGCTCGCCGTTGTGCACCCGCAATCCGCCGATGAGGTTGCGGCCATCGTCTCCCTCGCCGATGCCCGGCGAGTACCCGTTACCGCCCGAGGTTCGGGGACCGGTCTGTCCGGAGCGTGCACCCCCCTCGCCGATGGAATCGTGGTCGCGTTCGATCGCATGGCAGAGGTACTCGAGGTCGATACCGAGAACCACTTCGCTGTCGTGCAGCCCGGTGTGACCCTGGCCCAACTCGACGAGGTACTCGCCCCCCTCGGTCTCATCTACCCGGTCTTCCCCGGTGAGTACTCCGCGTCACTTGGTGGCAACGTCGCCACCAACGCCGGCGGCATGCGGGCAGTCAAGTACGGCGTCACCCGTCACCATGTCCTCGGTCTCGAGGCAGTCCTCGCCACCGGTGAGGTCATCCGCACCGGCGGTCGAGTGGTCAAGACCTCGACGGGCTACGACCTCACCCAACTGATCATCGGTTCGGAGGGGACCCTCGCCTTGGTGACCGAGGCCGTGCTGCGGGTGTATCCCCGCGTGCCCCACGGAGCGACCGTGCTCGCCCCGTTCGCCACCCTCGACGAGGTGACCAACGCCGTGCCCAAGGTCGTGGCTTCCGGGGTCGGCCCGCTCATCCTCGAGTACATCGATCTGCTCACCATGTCGGCAGCAACGGCCTACGTCGGGCTCGACCTCGGGATCCCCGAGGACATTTCCTCGGCGGCACTCGCGTACCTCGTCGTATCCCTCGAGTCGACCCACGCCTCCCGGCTCGATGAGGACGTCGCCGAGGTGGCCGAACTCCTCGCTGGTCTCGGCGCGCTTGACGTCTACGTGTTGCCTCCGGGAGCGGCCACGTCCTTGATCGACGCCCGCGAGAAGGCTTTCTGGGTGGCAAAGGCCAACGGCGCCGACGACGTCGTTGACGTCGTGATTCCGCGGGCCTCCATGCCAGTTTTCATGGAAGAGGTGCAGCGCATCGCCAACGAGACGGCCTCGTGGATCGCCGGCTGCGGGCACGCTGGTGACGGGAACGTTCACCTCGGAGTGTTCCAGGCCGATCCCGAGGTGCGAGCGGGCGTCCTGCGGGACCTGTTTCGCTCCGGCATGGCCCTCGGCGGAGTGATCTCGGGCGAACACGGCCTCGGCCGGGCCAAGCAGCACGTGTTCCTCGAACTCGAGGATCCGGCCAAAGTGGCCTTGATGACCCGCATCAAGTCCGCATTCGACCCCAACGGCATCCTTAATCCGGGCGCCGTTGTCGACCCTGGAGCATCGATCCACTCATGAGTACCCCCGTCAACGAGCCCGTGGCCGCAGCCGATCCGTCGATCAATGGGGCACGCGCCCTCATCAGGACATTGGTCGATGCCGGTGTCAATGTGTGCTTCGCCAACCCGGGCACCTCGGAGATGCATTTCGTGGCAGCACTCGACGAGGTCCCCGAGATGCGCGGTGTGCTTGCCCTCTTCGAGGGCGTTGCCACCGGCGCCGCCGACGGTTACGCCCGCATGGCCGGTCGACCCGCAGCCACCTTGCTGCATCTCGGGTCGGGCCTCGGCAATGGACTCGCCAATCTCCACAATGCCCGTCGGGCCGGCACACCCGTGGTCAACATCGTCGGGGACCATGCCACCCATCACAAGCAGTACGACGCCCCTCTCGATTCCGACATCGAATCCATCGCCCGAGGAGTGTCGTCGTGGGTCCGCACCCCGCAGGCACCCGGCGAACTCGCCGCCGCTGCCGCTGAGGCGGTGCAGGTCGCCAAGGGACCTGCCGCCCAGGTGGCCACCCTGATCCTTCCTGCCGACGTGTCATGGGGAGCTGCTCCCTCTGGTCCGGTCGCTCCGCTTCCCCCCAAGGCACCGGCACCTGTTGATTCGGAAGTCGTGGCGGGGGCAGTCTCCGCGTTGCAGTCAGACCGACCCACCCTCATCCTCATCGGTGGCCGGGTGGCCGCCGACCCGGCCCTGCTCGCCACCGCAGCCGGTATCGCTGCGGTCTCCGGCGCCCGCGTGTTGTGCGAAACCTTCCCGGCGCGACTGGCCCGGGGGGCAGGTCGGGTCAGTGTGGAACGGCTCGGGTACCTCGCCGAGTTTGCCCAGATGCAGCTCGACGGTGCCGAGCATCTGATCCTCATCGACACGCGCTCGCCCGTTTCCTTCTTCGCCTATCCGGACAAGGCCAGTGACCTCGTCCCCGCCGGGTGCCACGTGCACGATCTCGTCGGACCGTCGGGCGACGCTGCAGCCGCTCTCGCCGCCCTCGCCGCGGGTGTGAAGGCGTCAGAGACCGACGCCCCGGTGCAGGACCTAGTCCTGCCCGCCCGCCCCTCGGGACCGCTCACGGCGGACACCCTCGCGGCAGCGATCGCCGTGACCCTCGCCGAGGGAACCATCCTCGTCGATGAAGGCAACACCTCGGGGTTGTTCCTTGCCGGAGCAACCGCGGGTGCACCCGCCCACGATCTCCTGTGTCTCACCGGCGGGGCAATCGGGATCGGGCTGCCCCTGGCGACCGGTGCCGCCGTTGCCTGCCCTGACCGCCCCGTGCTGTGCCTCGAGTCTGACGGCTCGGCGATGTACACCCCTCAGGCGCTGTGGACCCAGGCACGCGAGAACCTCAATGTCACGACAGTGCTGTGCAACAACCGTTCGTACGCGGTACTGAACATGGAACTTGGCCGAGTTGGTGCTGGGGCCGGCGGGCCCAAGGCTCGCGCCATGTTCAACTTGGCCGAGACACCGCTGGACTTCGTGTCACTGGCGGGCGCCTGCGGCGTTCCTGCGGAGCGTGTCGACACCAACGAAGGGTTGATCGCCGCCCTCGAGTGGGCCCAGAGCGAGCCGGGCCCTCACCTCATCGAGGCGCTCGTACCCCCGATCGTGTGAGAATCGACGACACACTCACTCCGCCTTCCGACCCGGCAACCATCACTGTGCTGGCCATCGGATCATGGGTCATGACTGCAGAGCCTTTTAGCGCAGCACCGTCCAGGGTGACGTGGTGGACCTCTCGGCCATCATCGGTCGCCAGAAACCGCAAGGAGCCGTCGGCGAGCGGCACGACGGCCTCTCCGGCAGCGGACAGGACGCTCCCCGTCGGCGACGGAGCGTAAACCTTCCACTTCGGGCGACCGTTGGCGTCGATGGCCACAATCGCATTTCCAGTACACCGAACGTAAACCGCGCGCCCAACGTGATCGAGTCCCTCCACGCGCTCGGCCATCTCGAGTGTGCGAACAGCAGCACCGGTCGCAAGGTCAAATCCTCGGAGCAGCCCCCGACGATCCTCGCGGCCACCGATCCAAAGGATGCGGGCTTCGTTGCGGCCGACAGGTCCGTCCACCGCGACGAGAGGACCGACGACGCGCTCCCGCAACCACCAGCGGATACGTCCCGATGTGGCGTCGATGACAGCGAGAACGTCATCGCCGGTACGCGCGATCACGATGTTGTGATGGCGTTCGAATCCTCCGACGACCACGAGATCGGTGACGCCAGCACCAATCCGGACAGACCAGCGAGGGCGTGAGCCGGCGTTGACGCACACCACCTCGTCACCGGTACTCGCCACCAGAGCCTTGCGCCCGAGCGTCTCACCGCCGGCCACGAGGGCCACCGCCCCCATCTCCTGGTGTTCCCGTAACGTCACCCCGGTATCAGCTGCCAGTCGATGAATCGCCCCGTCTCCCGAGAGCACCGACAGTTCTCCGCCCGACGCAGCGGCGGCGATCGGTGGCGAGCGGAATCCGGCCGTCCACAGGAGGCTCCCGTCGAGTTGAGCACGGGCTTCGACGACAGAGGCCGACTGATCGCTCACAATGACGGAGGCCTCGGTGACGGCGAGAACTTTTGACTCAGGGCCCCGTGACCAGCGTGGCCTCAGGTCCTGCCAGGCATCGGCCGAGCGAACCGACGGCGGTCGGCCCTGGGTCGGGGGCGTTTGCCGATCACGCTGTGACGTGTGTGACCGGTTCGCCCCCTCTGGGGAGGAATCGGCAGAAGGCCCTCCCGACAGCAACCTGTCGACGGCGTTACGAAGCCGAAGAAACGCATCCGGGTCACCACCGTGATCCGGATGGGAACGAAGAGCGGCCTGACGCCACGCCATCCGGATCTCGTAGGGGGACGCTCCGGGAGCGATGCCGAGCAGATCCCATGGATCGAGTTCCTCGTCACCGACGGCCATGAGAGATGTCTACCCCCTGCGAGAAGATCATCCCGGTCCGGAGTACCTGACGAGCCGTGGTCATGACCTGCCACACTGCATTCCTGCCCGAACGACGAAGGAGAGCACCATGGACTCAGAAGACACCACTGCCGGGTCGTACGTCGAAGAAGGGTCCTTTGAGCGGGACACGAACTACATCACGACACGGATCACTGCTGACGGTTCCGACGGTTACCCCGTCGAAGCGGGGAGGTACCGCCTAGTGGTGAGCCGGGCCTGCCCGTGGGCCCACCGGACGATCATCGTCCGGCGTCTGCTCGGCCTTGAGCCCGTGCTGTCCATGGGGATGACCGGCCCGGTGCATGACTGGCGATCGTGGACCTTCGATCTCGACCCGGGCGGCCTCGACCCGGTGCTTGGCATCCCCCGGCTGCAGGACGCCTACTTCGCCCGGTTCCCCGACTACCCCCGGGGAATCACCGTGCCGGCCATCGTTGACATCGCCTCGGGCGCGGTGGTGACCAACGACTACGCCCAGATCACACTTGACTTCTCCACGGAATGGTCCGCCTTTCACCGCCCCGGAGCCCCCGATCTATATCCCGAGGCTCACCGCCACGAGATCAACGAGGTGATTGCCTCGCTCTTCTCCGACGTGAACAACGGCGTCTATCGATGTGGATTCGCCGGCTCCCAGAGCGCCTATGAGGAGGCCTACGACGCGCTCTTCTCCCGCCTCGACGCCCTCTCGGAGCGACTTTCCTCCCAGCGGTACCTCGTCGGCGACACCATCACCGAGGCAGACATCCGCCTGTTCACCACGCTGGTGCGGTTCGATCCGGTGTACCACGGGCACTTCAAGTGCAACCGCTCAAAACTCTCGGAGATGCCGGTGCTGTGGGCCTACGCCCGGGACCTGTTCACGACTCCGGGATTTGGGGACACCACGGACTTCGCCCAGATCAAGGAGCACTATTACGTCTGTCATACCGACATCAATCCGACGGGCGTGGTGCCGAAGGGCCCTGACCTCTCCAACTGGCTCACTCCCCATGGACGAGAGGCACTCGGGGGTAGGCCTTTTGGGGATGGCACACCACCGGGTCCAGTTGGCGACCCGGAGAGGGTACCGGCCGGACACACCCCCCTTGACGGGTAGGGTGACAGCGGGGCACGAGCCCCTTCATTGACCCGCACTGGAGAGCCGATGCCAATCCTCGCTGCCGAGTACCCGCTGATGGAGGTCTTCCTCAGCATCTTCTACTTCTTCATCTTCTTCGTCTGGATCCTGTTGATCTTCAACGTGTTCGTTGACATCTTCCGCTCCAGCGACCTCAGTGGATTCGCCAAGACCATCTGGGTGATCGTCGTCATTGTGTTCTGGATCCTCGGACCACTGATCTACCTGATTGTTCGTGGCGGCAAGATGCATGAGCGGGCCGCTGCTGCCGCTGCTGCTCAGGACCAGGCCATGCGCCAGTACATCCAGCAGGCCGCCGGATCGTCGGGGACCGCCGACGAGTTGGCCAAGCTCACCGCTCTTCGGGACGCTGGCTCAATCACCGCCGAGGAATTCGAAGCCGGAAAGGCCAAGATCCTCGGCTAATCACTGACCCATGCCCCGGCTCCATCTGGAGTCGGGGCATGGTTGTCCGGCTCGCTTCGTGACTGCTTGTCGCACTAGCGAGACGAACCCTGTTGCATGTCGGGCTAGTGTCGGGCCATGTCGTCAAGGTCACAGGCCACTCGACAGCGCCTCATCGTGGCCGCCCGGGAACTGCTGTTAGAGCAGGGTCTCGCCGTCTCACTGAGTGAAGTGGCCGAGCGCGCCGGGGTGACCCGAATGACCCTCTACCGCCACTTCGGTCCACGTCGGGACCTGCTCCTTGAGGTCCTGCTCACCGAGGTCACCGAGGTCGCCACCGCCTGCCGCCAGCTCCTCGACGACCCCGCCGGGTCGCTCACCGTCCGTGCCCATTCCGCCATGACCTACCTAGCGGTTGAATTCGCTTCAGCGCCGCTCGTCACCTCGATTCTCGTCGGATCAACCATGACCGACCTCGAGGAACTCGACCCCAACGGCTCGGTGCGGAACCTGATCACCGACACTGCTGGCTCCTTCCTCGATGCGGCCCACGCTGCTGGCCTTCTTCGTGGCACGATCGACAGTTCCGTGGCGTGGATTGGGCGGCAGGTCCTCGCCATGGCCTACCAACTCCCCGGTGAACATCGGGACCCCCAGGTCATTGCTGACGAGGTGGCTCGCCACTTTCTCCCGTCGATCCTGCGGATCACCGACGCCGAGTGTGAGGCCCTCATCGGGCACCCTCCTCCCGCAAGTCCATCCACTCCGGGCGGCGATGTCCGGGAGCGGGCAGCGGTAGCGGATCTGAACTGATCGTTCTGGACCAATCCGCTCCCGCCATAAGATCACCCGGCGCACCACCATGGTGGGCCGAACAGGGGACGGCGGGATGGGTCATCGGGAGCTCGTGCGAGGGGTCGGATCGCTCCTGGCCGGCATGGTGCTGACGGCATCCTGCACTGCCGGAGGAGCCGTGACCAACGAAGACCGTTCAGTACCCAGCCCCGCAGACCTCCCGAGCCCGTCGCTGACGGAGGGACGCCCCCGTTCATTCACGACCACCACCGTGACCTTCGTGGACCCCACTCGACCGACCGAACCGATCGGAACGGTCTCCACGCCTTCGCGCGATCGACGCCTCGTCACCGATCTCCGCGTTCCCGTCGGTGCGGGCCCCGCACCCCTCATCATGTTCAGTCACGGCCTTGGCGGGAGTCCGGCCAAGTTCACCGAGCTTCTCAACCAATGGGCGGAGGCCGGATACGTCGTGGCTGCACCAAGATTCCCACTCACGAGCGATACGAATCCCGACCATCGAACCGACGCTGGTGACATCGTCAATCAACCGGGCGATATCAGTTTCATCATCGACGAGTTACTGGCCCAAAGCGCCACGGAGGGCAACCCCCTCACGGGACGTATCAACCCGGAACAGATTGGCGCAGCGGGGATGTCGCTGGGTGGTGGGACCACTTATGGACTCCTGTACAACGACTGCTGCATCGACGAACGTATTGATGCCGCCATAGTGATGGGGGGCGCCGTTCTCGTCTTCAGTGGCGCCAACGACTACGAGCGAGAGTTACCGCTGCTGGTTCTCCACGGTGACGCCGACACCGCTCTGCCCTACGAACTCGGCCGCGATGCGTGGAGTGTGGCCGCCGGTCCGGCGTGGTTGATCACCCTCGTCGGCGGCTCCCACTCGCCCCCGTTCGAGGATGCCGTCACCCCCTGGGATTCGCTCGTTGAGGACACCACCACGGCATTCTGGGACGCTCACCTCGGAGGGGATCCACTTGCGCTCGGCAGGGTAGAGACGAGTGTTACTGACGCTGGTCCCCTTGCCAGTCTCGAGAGACGCTGACCGACCTGCTCCGTCTACCGGCCCCTTGACGCGCATGTGGTGCGGCCCGGAGTCCCGGACCGCACCACATTTCGTTCCCCCCCGGTTGATCAGTGCTGCGAAAGACCGCAGCGATCACCTTCAGGTAGCGCAGAGACGCGTAACGGCGGCCTGAGCCTGAGTCCGGTACTTCGTCGGCACCTTGGCAAGAACCTTCGACGAGTTCGCACACAACTGCGCCTTGACCGTGCCACCTGCTGAATTGAGACGGGCCTTAATGGCCTCAATGCCGCCAGCGCGAATCACCGCCGAATTCACCCGGGCCACGAGACTGTCGATCTGGGCCTGGGAAATCGATGGGAGTTTGCTGCACAGCGAAACTGACGGATTCTGGGCGCAGAACTGGTTGGCTTGGGCAAGGAGCCCGTTGAGGAACTGGGTGAGCTTGGCTGACTGGTCAGGGGTGAGTCCCGTCTGGGCCTCGGCCGTGCCCGAGAAGCCTGCGGCTCCGACGAGCAGGGCGCCTCCGAGCAACACGGCAACGATCTTTCGGCGCATCTCAAATCTCCTTGTTGGGAACTCTGTCATGGTACCGAGCGCGGTGACCACTGTCACAGACATGCCGAATCGCCCCTGATTGCAGCGATTTCTCAGGTCGGGGCGATGGTGCCGGCGGCCACGAGAACCAAGAGTGCCACCCCGAGGACCACCCGGTAAACGACGAACACCGTCAGGGTGTGAGAGGTCAACCAGCGCAGCAACCACGCAATGGACGCGTATCCCGCCACGAAGGCCACGATCACGCCCACGATGGTCACCGTCACGCCCGGTCCGTCGCCCGCTCCGATGTTGCGCAATTCGAAGAGTCCCGACAAGACGACGGCGGGCACCGAGAGCAGGAACGAAAAACGCGCAGCGTCGGCACGTCGATAACCCAGAAACAGCCCGGCCGAGATGGTGGCACCCGAGCGCGACACTCCGGGTATCAGCGCGAGCGACTGGGCGAACCCGACAGCCACACCATCGCGGGTGTTCACGTCATCAATCGATTTCGTGCGCGACCCCCGTCGGTCGGCCACGGCCATCACCAGACCGAACCCGATCAGCATCAGCGCCACGAGGCGCACGTCGCGGACACCCGTCTCAATCTGGTCCGCAAAGGCCAACCCCAGGACCGAGATGGGGATCGTCGCAATGATCAGGTACCACCCGAGGCGGGTTTCGCGCGCCGAGCGGAGCGCCGGAGTCCACAGCGCCCGAATCCATGAGGAGCCAATGGCCCAGAGGTCCCGGCGGAAGTACACGAGGACAGCCGCCATGGTTCCTAGTTGGACGACTGCCGTGAACGCGGCACCGGGGTCCTCCCACCCGGCCAGTGCCGGCACGACGCGAAGGTGACCGCTCGAGGAGATGGGCAGAAACTCGGTGAGGCCCTGAACCAAGCCAAGGACAATCGCCTCGAAAATGGACACGCCAGAGTTTCCCACGCCGACACGGACCCGACGACCACCAGCGCGACGGGGCGGGCGACGCGGGGAGCGATAAGGTCCGGCCACACCAGTAACGCTGCCCCGGGAGAAGTCGTGGACGCCGAAGAACTGAACGCCCAATACGAGGTGCACAACGTTGTTCCCGCCGGCGTCACGGTTGGTCGTCGGCGATTCATCGAACTGCTCGCTGGGGCCGGAGCGTCTGCCGCCCTACTCACCGCCCTC
>JALRFT010000297.1 GCA_023261915.1 Acidimicrobiales bacterium
CCAGGGGTGCTCTGCGCCATGGTGACCGATGCCGGTTTCGACGGCGTGGAGCGGGTAGCTCTCACGACTGGGGTGGCGCAGTTGATCACCGCCACCCGCACCGGCCCATGACCCACAGCGGACCGCTCGAGGCCCGCACGCTCCGTCTCGACGTCGAGGTCGATCTCGTGACCGTGGCGGGACGGGCGGGGGTGTTGTGGGAGACGCCCGACACCTCTCTCGCTGGTCGGGGCGAAGCGGCCCGTCTCGTCGTCGACCGGACCAACCCAGCTCGTTGCGCCGCCGAGGTGGCTGCGTTCCTCGGGGCCATCGCCGTCCATCGAGACCTCGCCGTACCGGGTACCGGTCCGGTCGCCCTCGGCGCCTGGCCGTTCAATCCGACGACCGATGCCGAGCTCGTCGTCCCCTCGATTCTGGTGGGAGCCGCCGCCGACGGCACCCGGTGGGTCACCACCGTCCTGCCCGTCGGCGCAGCCACGACTGATCACGACCGGTTGGTCGACGAACTGCTCGCCGAACTCGCCGGCGAAGCCGAACGCACGCTGGCGGGGTTTTCCACTTCCGAGCCGCTCTCACCGGCAAACCTGAGCCTGCGAGCCGAACCCGCTCCGGCTGATTGGTGTGCCGCGGTCGCGGCCGCGTGCGACGAGTTGCGCTCAGGCTCGGCCGACAAGGTGGTGCTCGCCCGTGAGGTCGTCGTGGAGGCCGACGATGACCTGCCTGTGGTCGCCATCCTGCGGCGGCTTCGCCGCACGTTCCCCGACGCCCTGCGGTTCAGCATCGATGGTTTCGTCGGGGCCAGCCCCGAACTGCTCGTCAGCCGAACTGGGGACATCGTGCGGTGCCATCCCATGGCCGGTACCGCTCCCCGTTCCGGCGACCCGGCCGCTGACGCCCGCCTCGGCGCCGCACTCCTGGCATCGGACAAGAATCGCATCGAGCATCGTCACACCATCGACCTCGTGCACGACACACTCATCGGCTTCTGCTCCTACCTCGACGAGGAGGCCGAACCGTCGGTGGTGGCCATGGCCAACGTGCAGCACCTTGGCACCAAGGTCCAGGGTCGCCTCAGCTCACCCCCGGCGTCGGTGGTCGAACTCGTGGCGGTGCTCCACCCGACCCCCGCGGTGTGTGGCCGGCCCCGCGCCGCTGCCCTCGCGCTCATCGATCGTCACGAAAGCATCGAGCGGGGCCGTTACGCCGGCCCGGTGGGCTGGGTCGATGCCGACGGCAACGGGTCGTGGGCCGTCGGCATCCGGGGGGCGACCATCAGCGGTCCAACAGCCCGCGTGCTCGCCGGTGTCGGGGTCGTTGCCGACAGTGACCCGGTGGCCGAACTGGCCGAAACCCGAGCGAAGTTGCAGGCCATGCTCGGCGCCATCGTTCGACCCTGAACAAGGTGGGGGAACCTCAGTTCCCAAGTGCAGCAGCCACGGCGGCGTGGATGGCGTCGTGCACCTTGACGTTCGCCGCCCGGTCGGTGTGCACCACCGCTATCCGGGCACCGCTCCCCCGAGTCGCTCCGGCGACGAAGGCCACCAGGCCGTCAGCGTCGTCGACCGCCTCGGCCGCCACACCGTGGGCACCGGCGAGCGCCACGAAATCCACACCGTGGGGGGTGCCGAACAACGTTTCGAACGCCGACGGATCGAGCGCCGCCGCCTGAGGAAGGAACGAAAAGATGCCTCCTCCGTCGTTGTCCACGACCACCACGCTGAGGTCGACACCCCGATCCGCCAAACCAATGAGTGCCGTGGTGTCGTGCAGGGCGGCGACGTCGCCAATGAGCACCACGACCGGTGAAGCGGACGCCAAGGCCATGCCGAGGGCGGTGGACACCACCCCATCGATCCCGTTGGCGCCGCGGTTGGCGTGCACCCCCACGCCCGAGCGGGGTGCGGCATACCACTCGACATCACGGACGGGCATCGATGACGAGACCACCAGAGCAGTATTCGTCGGGCACGATGACATGACGATGCGGGCGACGGCCGGTTCAGGCACACCGCCAGCGGACTTGAGGACCTCCGCAATGGCGTCGGCGGCGACATCGTCGGCTGTGCGCCACCCCGCCAGCCAGGCGGGGTCGAGCGGTGCAGGTGGCACATTGGGCGCCGTGGCCAACTGGCCGCAGAGCACGCCCGGCGCTGCCGCCACGAGATGATTGAGCGACCCACCAGGATCAAAGCGTGTCCCGTGGGTCGTGACCCCGATCTGGAGCGTCGTCCCCGCCTCGCTGAGATCGTCGAGCCACCGACCGAGCACCTTGGATGCGGGGAGGTCACCGAGTCGCAGAACCACCTCGGGAGCGAATCGCTGAGCCGTAGGCGCATGGCGCAACACGGCATCGGCGTGGGCCACCACGCTGGGATCGGCCACCCGAGTGCCGCTCCGGGGGTCGGCGATGATGGGCCAACCGAGCTGCCGGGCGAGGGTGAGCACCCAGTCGGGCTGATCAATGCCGCTGCCGGCGACGATCACGCCGCGAGCATGACTGACAGCGGTGACCAGCATGGCAAGGGTCTCGTCGTCTGGTCCTGACACCACCGCCCCAGTCACTGCCTCGGCACTCGACGGTGGAAGCGGACCGGGCGTGCCGACGAGCGGCTCGGCAAACGCCAAGTTCAGTTGCACCGGCCCGGGAGGTGACCCGATTGCGTGGCGCAGTGCCTCCTCGGCGAGCGGCCGCCACGTCGACGCGTCCACGAGACGAGGTACACCGGGGTCAAGGAAGGCGCGCACCGCCGGACCGTAGAGGTTCGTCTGGTCGATGGTCTGGGGCGCCCCCACCCCATGGAGTTCGGGGGGACGGTCGGCTGTGCAGACCAGCATGGGCACCTCGGCATGGTGGGCCTCCACAACGGCGGCGTGCAGTTCGGCCGTGGCCGTACCCGAGGTGGTCAACACGATGGCCGGGATCCCGGTGGCCACCCCGATGCCGAGGGCGACAAATCCCGCCGACCGCTCATCGTGGTGGACCGACACGTCAATGCGGGGGTCGACATGCAGCGCCAGCGCCATCGGGGTGGAACGAGATCCGGGGGACACGACGGCGCGGGTCACGCCATACCGGGCCCAACTGTCGACCAACGTGGCGCAGAAGGTGGCGGCCACATCGCCGGCGTGGGGTTCAGACACGTCCACAGCCTACGGTTGGACCCACGATGGGAACCCAACCCGACGAGTCCGCCATCCCCTTTGACACCATCAGGGGGCCAGCCGGTCGGCGCCTGGCGCTGATCCACGGGTTCACCCAGACCCGACACTGCTGGGGCCCGGTACCCCAACTGCTGGCCACCCACGCCGAGGTGATCACCGTCGATGCCCCCGGCCACGGGGACGCCACCGAACTGGCGCTCGACCTCGCGACGGCTGGGGATCGATATGCCACCGCCCTCGGGCCCGCCATCTTCGTCGGGTACTCAATGGGTGGCCGCCTAGCGATGCACGCCGCGCTGGCCCGGCCGGACCTTGTGGAGGGGCTCGTGTTGGTCGGTGCCTCCCCCGGGATCGCCGACGACGCTGAACGCGAGCGTCGTCGGACCGCCGACGGGGCTCTTGCGGCACGAATCCTCGACATCGGAGTCCCGGCGTTCATCGACGAGTGGTTGACCAATCCGCTGTTCGATGGTCTGGGACCCGACAACGATCATCGTGAGGAACGACTAGCGAACACCCCCGACGGTCTGGCGTCGAGTCTGCGTCTGGCTGGCACCGGAGCCCAGGAGTCCCTGTGGGGTCGCCTGGGTTCCATCACCTGTCCGGTGCTGTGTGTCACCGGTGGCGATGACCACAAGTTCACCGAAGTGGCCAACGCCATGGGGTCGCTCTTCGGAGGGAAATGCCGGATCGTGACCATTCCCCGAGCCGGCCACAGTGTGCACCTCGAGGCCCCTGTGGCCTTCGCTGACGCCGTCAGCGAATGGCTCGGCACGCTGCCCGCAGACAGGGACCGTGCCTAGGCGACACTGGCGGGCAGCACGCCCCAGAACAGACCAGCCGCGAAGATTGCCCCGAAGACGAGCTGCACGCGACCGGTGGCGCCGAGCACCTCGATGAGCTTCGGGCCTGTCGCCCCCTCGAGGACCCGCTGGACTGGAATCCGGGCGAGCACGACGGTGAATAGCGCAGCGGCAGCCAGCACGCGGCCGGACAGACCGGCGACGAAGGGCACGCACAGAAACGGGAGCACCATCAGGGCCACGTAGAGCAGCCGAGTGTTGCGGTCCCCGATCCGCACCGCCAGCGTCCGCTTGCCCGCCACAGCATCAGTGGGGATGTCACGAAGGTTGTTCACCACGAGCAGGGCGGTCGCCAGCAGTCCGACGGGCACGGCGGCGGCCACGGCCAGCCCCCGGACCTCCTCAAGCTGGACGAAGGCCGACCCCACCGTCGCCACCAGACCGAAGAACACGAACACGAACAATTCGCCGAACCCGGCGTAGCCGTATGGCCGTGGTCCACCGGTGTAGAACCAACCGGCGGCAAAACAGGCCGCCCCCATGGGAACCAGCCACCACGTCGTCACGGCCGCCAGCCACAGCCCCGCCAGTGCTGCGACACCGAACGAGATCAACGCCGCCCGTTTCACCGCTGAGGGACTGGCCAGTCCGGCGCCGACGAGACGCACCGGCCCAACCCGGGCGGCGCTATCAGTGCCCCGCTTCCCATCGGAGTAGTCGTTGGCGTAGTTGGTTCCGATCTGGATGGCGAGGGCCACGATCACTGCGGCCGCCCACCGCCAACCATCAAGTCCCCGCCACCAGCCGAGCTCGGTCGCCGAACCGGCGGCGGTGGCCGTTCCGACGAGCACCGGGACAATGGCCGCTGGCAGAGTCCGGGGCCGAGCCCCGGCCACCCACACCGACCATCCCGAAAGCGCAGCGGGACTGTCTGACATCCCGCTCAGGGTCGCCTCGGGAAGCGCTCAAACTCGGGACGCCGCTTCGACTTGTAGGCGTCGCGGCCTTCTTGGGCTTCCTCGGTCATGTAGAAGAGCAGCGTGGCATCCCCGGCGAGTTGCTGGATACCAGCCAACCCGTCGTCAGCGGCGTTCATCGATGCCTTGACCATGCGCAGCGCCAGCGGCGACATCGTGAGCATCTCCCGACACCAGCGCACCGTCTCCTCCTCGAGTTCGACGAGCGGGACAACCGTGTTCACGAGGCCCATGTCGAGGGCCTCGGACGCGCCGTACTGCCGACACAGGAACCAGATCTCTCGGGCTTTCTTCTGACCGACGTTGGCGGCGAGGAGTCCCGAGCCGTAGCCACCGTCGAACGATCCGACCTTGGGGCCGGTCTGACCGAAGCGAGCGTTGTCGGCGGCGATGGACAGATCACACACGACGTGGAGGACGTGTCCGCCGCCGATGGCATACCCCGCCACCATGGCCACCACCGGCTTGGGGGTGCGTCGGATCTGGATCTGGAGGTCGAGCACGTTGAGTCGCCCGATCCCCGCCTGGGCCACCTCGTCACTTCCGATGTACCCGTCATTGCCCCGGATGCGCTGATCCCCTCCGGAGCAGAAGGCCAGGTCACCTGCACCGGTGAGGATGATGACCCCCACCTCGGGATTGTCCCGCGCCCGGTCGAAGGCGTTGGAGAGTTCAAAGAGAGTCTGGGGCCGGAAGGCATTACGCACTTCGGGCCGGTTGATCGTGATCTTGGCGATGCCCTCAGCGATCTCGTAGCGAATGTCGTCGTAGTCCCCGGCGGACTGCCAGTCGGCAGCCGGCCGGATGGTGGTGGCAGCTGGATCGGTCACGCCAAGAGCGTTGCACGCCCTGTCGTCGCCCGACGAATTGTGCGGGACCGGTGGGGCCCGGTGACGGCCCGTTAGCGTGGAGATGTGCGTCATCTCGTGTTGCTTCCCGCATCTGGCACAGCTGAATTCGTGACCTCGCTGCGGCGCATCTGGGACGCCGGCCACGCTGCACTCCCCCTTGACCCCCGACTGCCAGGCCCCGCTGCTGACGCCCTCATCGCCCGCCTCGCTCCGACACTGATCACTGACGGTGACGACTGGGTGAAACACCGTGAGGGTCGCCCAGTGGAGGAGGGTGACGCTCTCGTGGTCGCCACCAGCGGAAGCACGGGCGAGCCCAAGGGAGTCGTGCTTACCCATACCGCCCTGGCCGCCTCCGCCCTCGCCACCTCGAGTCGACTCGGCGTCGATCCTTCCAGCGATCGTTGGCTGGCATGTCTCCCCCTCGCCCATGTCGGTGGCCTCGGCGTCGTGGTACGGGCCCTGCTCACCGACACGCCACTCGAGATGGCCCTCCGACCCGACCCTGCGGTGCTCGAAGCAGCACCTCGGCGTGGGGTGACGCTGACAGCGCTCGTGGCTACAGCGCTCGCTCGGGCCGACACGTCAGGGTTCCGGGCCATCCTCCTCGGCGGAGCAGCGCCACCTGAGCACCCGCCAGCCAACGTGGTGGTGACGTGGGGCATGACCGAAACTGGCGGGGGCGTCGTCTACGACGGAACTCCGCTCGAGGGCACCGAAGTGCAGGCCGTCGACAGTCGACTCCAGGTGCGCTCCCCCGCTCTGCTGCGCTGCTACCGCGACCAGCATGCTGATACCGATCCGTTCCTCCCCGATGGCTGGTTCGACACGGGTGATATCGGAGCCGTCGCCGACGGTCACGTCGCCGTTCATGGCCGGGAGGGAGATCTCATCATCTCCGGCGGAGAGAACGTCTGGCCGGCACCGGTGGAGGCTGTCCTCGCCGCTCACCCGGAGGTGGACGAGGTTGCGGTGGTGGGGCGAGCCGATCCCGAGTGGGGTCAAGCCGTCACGGCCATCGTCGTACCCGCCAATCCCGAGGAGCCCCCAACACTCGAGGCCCTCCGCCATCACGTTCGCGAGCGAATGGCTGCCCATGCCGCCCCGCGCCGTCTGGAGTTGGTTGACGCACTGCCGCGCACCGCTCTGGGCAAGGTGCAGCGATCCCTCCTCTGACCCCTCCGGCGTCTCGCGACGAGCACGGTGGCGGACTCACTGTCCAGCGGTGATGGACCCGTTGATCTGTTCCACCTGAGACTTGAAGTTCTCCCAGTCTGCCTGACACGCCGCACTGAGATCGGCGTTCCCCTCGCCGAGCTGTTGGTCAAGCCGATCAACCTCCCCCGTCACGGCCTGCCAGTCCTCACGCACCTGGTCGACACTCTGGTCGCCACCCTTGTCGAGATCCGATCGAATGGTCTCAGCCCGCTTCTTGGCTTCCTCAAAGAGGTTGGAAAACGTGTCGCCGGACGACGTGCCGACCTTCTCAAGACACTGCCCGAGGGCGGCAGCACCGGCCTCAAAACCCTGCCACCCTCCGCTGAGTGAACTCCCGAGGTCGTTGAGCGCCGATTCAACGTTCGATCGAGCGTCATCGATGACTGACGTGCCACACGACGCCGCGCTCACGGCGACCAGGGCAGCGACGGTGACCACGCCGAGCACACGGGTGAATCGCATGAAGCCTCCTCAATGAGACAACGGTTTGCCGCGCGGAAGTCTCCCAGTCGCCCCTCCCGAAGACAAGGACCTCGCCACCGCTAGGGTGCGCAGCGTGTCCAACCGCCTCGCCGGGGAAACGAGCCCCTACCTCCGCCAACACGCCGACAACCCCGTGGACTGGTTCCCCTGGGGTGACGAAGCACTCGCCGAGGCCGCCCGACTCGATCGGCCACTGCTCATCTCCGTGGGGTACTCCTCGTGCCACTGGTGTCACGTCATGGCCCACGAGTCGTTCGAGGATCCGCACTCGGCGGCGGTGATGAACGAACTGTTCGTCAACGTCAAGGTGGATCGGGAGGAACGTCCGGACGTCGACGCCGTGTACATGGACGCCGTTCAGGCCCTGAGCGGTCGGGGCGGTTGGCCGATGACCGTGTTCGCCTTCCCCGATGGTCGTCCGTTCTTCGCCGGTACCTACTTCCCCAAGGAGTCTCGGGGCGGTCACCTCACCTTCGTGGAACTGTGCCTCCGGATCGACGAGCTCTGGCGGACACAGCGGGCCGATCTTGAGGACCAGGCCTCGAGTGTCACCGAGGCCCTCGGCCGACTTGCGGTGCTGCAACCCGCCGAGGACCTACTTGGTGAGCAGGCCGTCGCCGCCGCCACCAGCGCACTGCTCAACCAGTTCGATCCTCAGTGGGGAGGCTTCGGTGGTGCACCCAAGTTCCCCCAGGCCATGTCGCTCGATCTGCTGGCCCGGGCATGGGCACGGGACCGCGACGAAACAGTGCTGAGCGTGCTGACTACCACCCTCGACGCCATGGCCTCCGGCGGGATGTATGACCATCTCGGCGGTGGCTTCGCCCGGTACTCCGTCGACCGGGAATGGCTCGTCCCCCACTTCGAGAAGATGCTCTATGACCAGGCACTGCTGGCCCGGGTGTACCTCCACGGATGGCAATTGACCGGAGCGCCGCACTTCCGCCAGGTGCTCGACGAGATCGTCGGCTACGTCACCAACGTCCTCACCCGCCCCGGGGGTGGGGTCGCCTCCGCTGAGGATGCCGACTCCGAGGGGGAGGAAGGGAAGTTCTACGTCTGGTCAGCCACCGAGTTCACCGAGGTGCTCGTGGCCGGCGGCCTGACCGGGGACGAGATTGCCATGGCGGCTGCGTGGTGGGGCGTCACCGATCAGGGCAACTTCGAGGGAAACAACATCCTCTGGCGACCAGTGCGCGGCGACCTCGTTCGGCCGGATCTGATCGAGCGGGCCCGGGCACTGCTGTTCACCGCCCGTGAACGACGGGTGCGGCCCGGCCTTGATGACAAGGTACTGACCGAGTGGAACGCCCTGTGGGTGGCAACGCTGGCCGAAGCTGCAGCGGCCACCCACAACACCGACTGGGCAACGGACGCCATTCGCTGCGGCGAATTCCTCATCACCCATCTCCGGCGCAACGACGGACGCTGGTTGCGGTCCTGGCAGCAGATCGAGGATGGGCCTGGAGAGGCCCGGCACCTCGCCTACGCCGCCGACTACGCCGCCCTCGTCGACGCCTTCACCCGGCTGAGCGAACTCACGGGAGATCCGAAGTGGATCCGTCATGCCTGCAGCGCCGCCGACGGACTGATCGAGTTGTTCTGGGACGAGGTCAATGCCGGGGTGTTCACGACCGGCACCGACGCCCCGTCGCTCGTGACCCGACCCAAGGACCTCACGGACAACGCCTCACCGGCAGCCAACTCACTCGCCGCCGTGGCGCTGGCCCGCCTCGGTGCAATCACCGGTGTGGGCAACTACACCGAGCGCAGCCAGGACATCTGCCGGCTGGTGGGACCACTCGCCGAACGACATCCCACGGCGTTCACCTACCTCCTTGGCGCTGTCGAGCTCCACACGGCAGGCGTGACCGAGGTGGTCATCAGCGGCGACCGGCCGGACCTCCTCGCTGTCGTCCGCCAGCGCTTCCTGCCAGCGGCGGTGACGCTGTGGGGTGAACCGTGGGACTCGCCCCTGTGGGAGAGCCGTGGTGGCGATTCGCCCGGGCGTGCCTACGTCTGCCGCCAGCAGGTCTGCGGGCTACCCGCCGACGATCCCGAGACCCTGGCGGTCCAGCTCGGGAGGCGGTGACCCCTCACCAGCCGCCACGGTGGACGATCTCAGCGGCAGGCCGGGGAGGCCGTTTCGCCGAGCGGCCCGGCCGGTGGGAGGTGGGATCCGGCGCCGGGTGGCCCAGCGCCACCATCCCGATGGGACACATGCCGGCCGGGATGTTGAGGCCAGTCCGCACTGCCTCCTCTCGACCGAACAGGCCAAAGAAGCAGGCGCCCAGCGAACGGCCCTCAGCTGCGAGGAGCAACTGCATGGTGGCGAACGCCGTATCGGTCAGCCAGTAAGGGAACGACCAGGCGGACACATCTTCCCCGAGGCCTGTCGATGCCTTGTCATCTTCGGCGTAGCGGCGCACGTAGGCCGAGGGATCTCCCACGGGGCAGATGAGTACCGGAGCGTCAAGGAGTCCCGGCCACCCGAAGCTCGCCCGACGATGCGCGGGCAGACTCACCGACCAGAACCGTTCCGTTTGCTCGGGTCCTTCCAGCACCACGAAGTGCCAGCCCTGGGTGTTTCCCGCCGAGGGCGCCGTGCACGCCGTGGCCAACAGTTCGTCGACCTCGGTGGGGGCCAGTGGTCGGGATGCATCAAAGGCCCGGACCATGTGCCGACGAGAGGCGAGCCGGTGAAATGCTCCGGGTGAATGGTTCTCAGGTTCGGGTGCGGGAACCACGGGAGAGTGTCGGCCGGTGCGGTGATGCGACCGCAGGTCCCGGTGCGACCGAAGTCTCAGCCCAACTTGGCGAGGTCTTCGGCCATGGCCCAACCGAAGGCCACGAGAGAATCGCCACGGCCGTCGTCCACCTTGGCGAACAGCGCCACGACATCGGGGTCAATGGCTTCGGGCTTGAGTGATTCATGGTCGAAAGCGAGAGGGAAGGCGTTGTCGCCGCGGGCGATGAAGCTGCGATCGTCGTAGGCGCTGCTCTCCACGCCGAAGCGCTTGGCCAGTCGGCGACCCCAGGCACGCTCCTCGCCGGTGGCCGTGTGGCCGGGGCGAGGGACGATGTCGACGAGGGAGCGGAAGGTTTCGAAGCCTGCTGCAGTGGTGAAGCGAGTGCCGACGACAACATCCTCGTCGGGAAAAGCGAGCACGGCCCGACGCTGCATCTCAGTCACGAGTGCCCGCAACACCGAGTCCCGCTTCGACGTGCGACGCACCGAGGCGACACCGATCAGCACACAAGGTGTGCCACCGATGCGCTCGAGTGTGCAGTAGGAGAACGCCCGCAGAAGGCGTCCTTCACGCACCAGTGAAACGAGTACCCAGGCCTCGGCCTGCTTTGACAACAGCCCCGCCTCAAAGTGGCTCGGGCCCTCGGCACAGATGTCCGCCATCTCAGCGAGCTCAGCGTCACTCAGCGCCGTGCAGTCCTTGGTGGTCACTTCAATTGCCATTCGACCTGCCCCCAGAGGTGTTGCCATCAGGACCCTCTATTGCACCCGCTGAGCGGGCCGGGCGCAAATGGAAGCCCTCGACGACCTCCAGAGGCGCCCCCTGCAAGGCTTCGTGCGAGTGACTCGGCGGGCTCAGGACATCAAGGCGTCCGGGCCGAGCAGCACCCGCAACTCGGCCAGCAGGCTCGTGGAACCCTCCACACTGAACTCGCTGGGGAGCCGCAGGACCCGCGTGGGGCCGAGGTGCAAGAAGACCTCCGACGAGCCAGGGTGTTCGCTGAGAAGCTGCTTGAGACTGTCGAGCACTGCAGGATTGAGGCCGGCGGGCGGGAGCTTGATCCGGACGGGAACATCCTCGTCACCCAGCGCATCAAACCGCTCCAACTCCATAGCGATCAGCTTCGCCTTGTCCTCCCGCTTGTCGACCCGGCACTTCACCGTGACGACGGCATCCTCCTCGAGCAGGTGACCAAATTTCTCCATGGTCCGGGGGAACACCATTACCTCAACCGAGGTCTGGAGATCCTCGAGCTCAAAGACGGCCATGAGGTCGCCCTTGCGGGTCCACTTCTTGTTGAGGGCCGTGACGAGTCCACCGAATAGTCGAATGCTGCCGTCCTCGATGCCCTCGAGTTCGGACAGACCGGCGTCGGTGCGTCGACGCAACGCCGACTGGGCGCCCATCAACGGGTGATCGGAGACGTACAGACCAAGCATCTCCCGTTCGAACGCCAACCGCTGCCGCTTGTCGAACTCCGTGTCAGGAATCGGCAGCCGGGCGTCATCGAAACTCCCGTCAGCCACGGTCTCTGCCGCCCCGAACAGTTCAAACTGTCCCTCGGCCTCCCGACGACGACGGGCGAGGATCCGCTCCACCACCGTTTCAAAGACCATGAGCAGGCCTTGGCGAGGATGGCCCATGCAGTCGAACCCACCGGCCTTGATGAGCGACTCGATAGCCCGTCGGTTGAGCACACTCGGATCAACCCGTTCGCAGAACTCGTAGAAATCGCTGAACGGCCCGGCAGTGTCCCGCTCAGCCACGATGAGCTCAACGAGACCCTCCCCCACGTTTCGCACGGCCGAGAGCCCAAAGAGGATCTCTCCCGACCCATCATCGGCGACGACCGGTTCAAAATCCGATGCCGACCGATTGACGTCTGGCACCCGCACGGGGATCCCGTGAACCCGACAGTCGTTGAGATAACCGGCGGCCTTGTCGAGATCCTTCTTCACACTCGTGAGTAGGGCAGCTGAGTACTCAACGGGGTAGTTCGCCTTCAGATATGCCGTTTGGTAGGCGACGAGGCCGTAGCCGTAAGAGTGACTCTTGTTGAAGGCGTAGTCAGCGAAGGGCTCGATGATGTCGAACCACTTCTTTCCGAGAGCCTCGCCGTAACCCTGCTGCTCGCATCCACTGACGAACTTCTCGCGTTCCTCCGCGATCATCTCCCGAATCTTCTTGCCGCACGCCTTGCGGAGGTTGTCGGCCTCGGCGAGCGAGTAACCGGCAAACCGCTGGGCGATCCGCATGACCGACTCCTGATAAATCATCAGTCCGTAGGTGTCGGCGAGGATCTCCTCGGCATCGGGATGGAGGTACTCCACCGGTTTGCGACCGTTCTTGCGGTCAGCGAAGTCGTTGTGCATGTTGGCCGCCATCGGACCCGGCCGGTAGAGGGCTACGAGTGCGGCCACGTCCTCAAACGTCGTTGGCCGCAGGGTCCGCATGAGGGCTCGCATCGGGCCACCCTCGAGCTGGAACACCCCCATGGAGTCCCCGTTTTGCAGCATGGTGAAGGTGGGTTCGTCATCAAGAGGCAGTGCTTCGACATCAAGAGTGAATCCCCGGGTGCGTTCCACCAGCGCCACCGTGTCGCTGATGACGTCGAGATTGCGGAGGCCGAGGAAATCCATTTTCAGTAGGCCGAGTTCCTCGACGCCGTGCATCTCGTACTGGGTGACGACGGGGGCGTCCTCGGGGGCCTGACCGGACTCCGGCTTGCGCTGCACCGGGAGGTACTCCGTGAGTGGCTGGTCGGTGATCACCACTGCCGCCGCATGGATCCCGTCCTGGCGTCGCAGACCTTCGAGGCCTTTGGCCACGTCAATGACCTTGGCCACATCGGTGTCCGCTTCGTACATGGCCCGGAGTTCGGCGGCCATCTTGTAACCCTCTTCGTACCCAGACTCGAACTCGAAACAGGCACGAAGCGGAGTGTCGCGACCCATCACCAGCGGTGGCATGGCCTTGGCGGCGGCGTCACCGACGGCGTAGGGCATACCCAGCACGCGAGCGGCGTCACGGACGGCGGCCCGGGCCTTGATGGTCGAAAAAGTAACAATCTGGGCCACCCGGTCCCGCCCGTACCGTTCGGCGGCGTAGCGAATCATCTCGTCCCGGTAACGCGAGTCGAAGTCCATGTCGATATCGGGCATGGAGATACGCGATGGATTCAGGAACCGTTCGAACAGCAGGTCGTAACGGATGGGATCAAGATCAGTGATCTCCAGGCAGTAGGCCACGGCGCAACCCGCCGCACTCCCTCGACCGGGCCCGACGCGGATGCCTGAGGTGCGAGCGTGCCGGATGAGATCCCACACAATGAGGACGTAGGAACTGAACCCCATGTCCGCAATGACTCGCAACTCATAAGCGAGGCGTTCCACGACGGCATCATCGAGAACGTCACCCCACCGCTTGCGGGCCCCTTCGAGCGTGAGCGCTTCGAGGTAGCTCGAGTCATCGGCGTAGCCCTCGGGTATCGGAAAGCTCGGGAGGCGAGGAACGCCGAACTCGATCTCCACCTCACACCGCTCGGCGATCCACAGCGTGTTGTCACACGCCGACGGGAACTCACGGAACAGGTACCGCATCTCGGCTGCGGACTTGATGTAGTGCTGGTCCCCGTGGAACTTGAAACGATCGGTGTCGCTCATCAGGGCACCGGTCTGCACGCAGAGCAGCGCGTCGTGCGCTTCGTGATCATGCTGGTGGGTGTAGTGACTGTCGTTGGTGGCGAGAAGCGGAGCGTGAAGCTTCTCGGCAATGCGGACCAAGTGCGGGTTGGCCCAGCGTTGCGCCCCGATCCCATGATCCTGCAGTTCGATGAAGAAATTGTCCCGGCCGAAGATGTCCTGCAGGCGTCCGGCGATGGCGACGGCGTTGTTGAAGCGATCCTCTTCCGAAAGCGAGTCCGTGCGTCCCTTGTCCGGATCCATGATGGGCGCCGGCACCAGTGCCTGGAGCACCTGTCCACCGAGGCAGCCACTGGTCACGATGACGCCCTCGCTGTGCTGCTCGAGCAGTTCCCAGTCGACTCGAGGTTTTTGGTAATACCCCTCGAGGTAGGCCCGGCTCGCCAACTGGATGAGGTTGCGGTAGCCGGTGTTGGACTCGGCCAGTGCGGTCAAGTGGTAGTACTGCTTGCGCCCCCCCTCGGCCTCACCCCCCGTGTCGTCCTGACGTCCCCGCCGGGCGTATCGCTCCGTCCTGCTCTCGAAGGCCTGGTAGAGCTCGATGCCAATGATGGGCTTGATCCCCGTCTTGTTCGCTGCCGTGTAGAGATCCAAGACGCCATACATGTTGCCGTGATCGGTGATCCCCACCGCCGGCTGACCATCGGCAGCTGCCGCGGCCACCGCATCGCCCACCCGGGACGCACCGTCGAGCATCGAGTACTCGGTGTGCAGGTGCAGGTGGACGAACGAATCGGCCACTGGCCGAGCCTCCTGTGGACGTCAGACCGGCACGAGGACCGGCAGCGAATGTTTCATGCGGGCCGACCCCCGGCTCCGCCCCGTGAAACCTACACGCGTGTAGTTCGCTGCGCAGCAGGCACTTTCTCATGGTCGGGAGCGCGCCCCCCCACTCCGGCTAGAGGTAGGTGCCCGGCCGGGCGTCTCCCGGCTCAGCGCCCTGTGGGAGCTCGTGGCGCATGCGCTCGAGTTGCTGGCGGGCGGCCATCTGCTGGGCAAACAGCGTGGCCTGGATGCCGTGGAACAGCCCCTCTAGCCAGCCGACCAGCTGGGCTTGGGCCATCCGCAATTCCACGTCGGTCGGAACCTCATCCGGATGAAAGGGGAACACGAGCCGCTCGAGTTCCTGTCGCAGATCATCAGACAGCGCCGAACCGAGCTCAGTGATCGAACGGTCGTAGATCTCGCGAAGCCGCTCCCGGCTCGGTTCATCCAGTTGGGTCGAACGCACCTCATCGAGAAGTTGGCGGATCATCGACCCGACCCGCATGACCTTGGCGGGTTCGGCCACCGATCCACGATCGGGAGCATCGCCACCTGGTTCGCTGAGCAGGACGTCAGGGGCACCGTCGGGGAGATCAATGATGTGGCCACGCTCAATGCCCTCATCTCCCAATGGCCCGATTCCTTCCCTCGGTTCTGCCATGAGGTCACCTCCAGATTGCGTCATCGGCCAGCAGCGAGCAGCGGAACCCGGACTTCCGCCTCGGTCAGCGATCCGTGTCGACCAACGAGATTGTAGGGACCAGTGTCGACGGGATCGACGTAGGCCACATCCTCTCGGGCCACAAGGGCCACATCTCCGAGACGCGCCCGGGCAACATCGCTCACCGTCGGCCCAAACCAACCTTCATCGATCACCTGGTCGACACCGACCACCCAGCCCGTGTCGGCATACCGGGCGGCCGCAACGGCCAGCAGGTCGTCGGCCCGACCCGGTCGGGCGTGGAGCCACCGGAATCGGGCCTCGCCCGACTGCATTGAGCACAGCGTCTGCACCTCGGGATGCAAAGGCACGAGACGGTCTCCGACGTCGACCTGACCGTGATCGGCGGTGACGAGAAGCACCGCCCCGGGCGGAAGCACATCGAGCAGGTCGCCCACCAGTCGGTCGATGAAGCCCAGTTCGGCGTCAAAGTGTTCGGCGAGACCGAACTCATGTCCGACCTTGTCGAGCCCGTCGTAATAGGCGTAGACGAACGGCTCATGGCGTCGAAGGGCGTCACCGACCTCGGTGACCAATGTCGACGTCACGCGATATCCGCGAAAACGAGCCCCCTCAAGATGGGCCCGGGTGAAACCGGAGTTCACGAATTCGGCACGAGTCACGATCGGGGGGCGCTGGGCAACAAAGGACTCGACGGACTGAAACTTCTCGGGTGGTTCAGACTCTCTGGCGTCCCTGCCGTCAACGGCCCACCGCAGCACATTGAGCACACCCGGGCCAGTGGCGATCCGATAGCCGACCACACCGTGTTGCCCTGGGGAGAGTCCTGTGGTGATGGAGGTCAACGCCGTTGAGGTCGTGGTCGGGCATACCGAGTCGATGGCCTGCCCCTGCATTCCCGACAACGTGGGGGCGACACTGCTCCGCTCACTCAGCTGCAACCAGCCGAGACCGTCGACGACGAGCAACACCACCTGAGGGGCCTCAAAGGCGATCTTGGGCATCCATGCCGGCTGATCGGCGCCGGGATTGAGGAGCGCCGGGACAACATTTGCGATGCACGCCCCGTTGTAGTCGGGGATGACCGGTGCGTTGCTCAACCTCATCCTTTCCGCGCTTTGGAAACCGCACTTTACCGCCGAAGCAAGACGCTACCGGGGCCACTTGTCCCCCACGACATCAGGTGGGCACCTAGCACCTACGATGGATCCCGTGAAGGTATCGACGCGCGGGGACTACGCCAGCCGGGCACTGCTCTCGTTGGCGCTGCACCTCGATGAGGCAGGCCCCACCTCGGTTCGTGACATCGCCGAGCGCACCGGCCTTCCCCAGCCCTACCTGGAGCAGATACTGCTGGCGCTCAAGGGAGCGGGGCTCGTGAAATCAAAGCGAGGGGTCGGCGGCGGATACGTCCTCGCCCGGACCCCCCAAGACATCACCCTTGCGGCCATCCTTGCCGCTGTCGATGGCCCTATCGCCCTCGGCGATTTTGGTGAACCACACACTGATGGCGCCTGTGATCATGAAGGCCAGTGTGTCCTTCTCGCCGTGTGGTCGTCGGTGGGCGGGAAGATGCGATCCCTGCTCAGCCAGATCACGCTTGCCGATCTCGTACAGACGGCTCGGGGGGAAAGCCCGTGGCCGGAGAACACGGCCTAGGGATCAACTGAGCGGTACCAGCACGTCCTCCAGTTCGGCGGGCAGTGGTGCATGGAAGACCAACGGTTTGCCTGAGACCGGGTGAGTGAAGCCCAACTCGGCAGCGTGAAGCCAGAGCCGAGGCACGGCCAGACTTTCGCGAACACCGCCGTAGATAGGGTCACCAACCACCGGGTGGCCGATGCTCTGGAGGTGGACCCGAATCTGGTGGGTTCGGCCGGTGTGCAGGCGACAGCGGAGCCGGCTCACCACCACGGGCTGGGTCCACGTCCCGACCACCTCGTAGTCGGTGACGGCATGTCTCCCATCGGCAGTCACTGCCATGCGGGTCGGATGCCGTCGTGACCGGCCCACCGGAGCGTCAACCCGGCCGGAGTCGGTCTCGAACACCCCCCACACGAGGGCGTCGTACTGTCGATTGACGCTGTGATCGGCCAGCTGTGCCACGAGGGATTCGTAGGCCCGCTCGGTCCGGGCGACGACAAGGAGGCCACTGGTGTCGGCGTCAAGGCGGTGCACGATCCCCGGTCGACCCGCTTCGCCGACACCCTGCATCTCTGGATAGCGCGCTACGAGGGCATGCACGAGCGTGCCGGTTGGATTGCCGGTTCCGGGGTGCACGACGACCCCGGGGTCCTTGTTCACGACGACGATGTCGTCATCTTCGAACACAACCGTCAGCGGCAGATCCGGGTCGGGCTCGATCTCGGCGGCCGCAGCAGGCTCCCAGGCAGGAGCCTCGATCTCGTCCCCGAGACTGAGTCGATTCGTACGGGACATGACGGCCTT
>JALRFT010000007.1 GCA_023261915.1 Acidimicrobiales bacterium
GGTCGGACGGTTGTCGTAGTTGTCAATGCGGTAGTGCTCGCCGGTGAAACTGAATGGGCCGTCGGCAAAACAACCCTTCAGCACCGTTATGGCTTCAGCCATGCGGTCGACCCGAACGCCTGGAGCGTCGTAGCTCATTCCGGCCTTGTCGTAATCGGTCCGCATCCATCCCGCCCCAATGCCCACCTCAAGTCGTCCCTCCGACACGAGGTCGAGCGAGGCGAGTTCCTTGGCGAGCGGTACCGGGTGTCGGTAGTCGTTGTCGAGCACCAGGGCACCGACACGCAGGGTGGAGGTGGCGGCTGCCGCCGCCGTGAGGGCCACGATCGGGCCGAACTGGTCCTCGAAGTGGTCGGGAACGAACAGGGTCGAGTAGCCCAAGTCTTCGGCCTGGCGGGCCAGTGCCGACCACGACGGTCCGTCGGGGGTGTGGGAGAGCTGGATACCGAAGCGGATGGGGTGGGTCGTGCTCATGGGGCGAACGCTACTCGCGGCCTCCCGGCGGTATCGTCGTGGGCATGCGGTCCGCCAGTGCCCTCGTGCGTCTCGCCGCCGTGGTGGCCGCAATGGGTCTCGTGGTGGCCACCTCAGTCGTGGTGCTGTCACCTTTCGCCAGCGGCGCCGCCGATGCCGTTGATGTCGAGGCTCCGATTATTGATCTCGACGAGATCGGCAACTTCGCCACCCGGTCGTATGTCTATGGGGCTGACGGTACGGCGCTCGCCACGTTGTTCGGCCCGGAGAATCGCCAGCCGGTATCGCTCGATGCGGTCCCCGAGACCGTCGTGGAGTCGATCCTCGCCGTGGAGGACGCCGAGTTCTGGGAACACAATGGCGTGAACATCGCCGCCATCGCCCGGGCACTGTTCACCAACATCGATTCCGGTGGGGTGTCCCAGGGTGGCTCGACGATCACTCAGCAGCTGGTCAAGAACGCCCTGTTGAACTCGGAGACGACCTTCAACCGCAAGATCCGTGAGGCCGCGCTCGCCCTCGAACTTGAGAACCAACTCTCCAAGGAGGAGATTCTCGAGACCTACCTCAATACCGTCTACTTCGGCGCCGGTTCCTACGGCGTTCAGGCCGCAGCGGAGACCTACTTCGCCAAGCCGGTGACCGATCTTGACTGGGGTGAGGGCGCGTTGTTGGCGGGCCTCATTGCCAATCCCAGTCTCTATGACCCGTTCAACAATCCTGAGGCAGCGAACCGTCAGCGTTCGATCGCTCTCGACCGCCTCGTCGAACTCGGACGGATCACGGCCGAAGAGGCGGCGGTGTTCCGTGAGGCGCCATTGCCTGAGGACCGATGCAGTGGGGACAACCTCATCGTGTTGCCGCAGTGCCAGGTGGATCAGGTCGCCCCCTCCACCGGCAACTACTTCGTGGAGGACGTTCGCCAACAATTGCTGACCGACCCCCGATACGGCCTGGGCGAAACCCCCGAGGAGAGGGCCGACGCGCTCTACGGCGGTGGTCTGCGGATCAACACGACCCTTGATCCCCGTCTGCAAGAGGCGGCGGAGACTGCCGTTCGCGACACCGTGCCGGAGAACTCATTGGGCGTCACAGCGGCCATGGTGTCGGTGGAGAACGCCACCGGCGCGGTGCGGGCCATGGTTGGTGGTCCCGGGTACGAGACCTACCGCTACAACGTGACCACCCAGCTA
>JALRFT010000020.1 GCA_023261915.1 Acidimicrobiales bacterium
TCGAGGGCGGCCACGGCGTGGCGGACGTGGAGCATGAACGAGGAACCGCCCACCATCGTGCCGTCCACCCAGCCCGGGGTGATGCCGAGACCGAACGCCACCTCCATGGGGGACACACCTGCGGCGGCGACGCCGTCGATGTCGGCGGCACCGATACCGGCATCGGCGAGGGCGTTGCGGGCGGCATCGAGGTGCAGCTCGACCGGCGTGAGGTCGGGGATGAGGCCGAGCTCGGTCGTTTCGGCCGCTCCCACGATCACGACACGTTGGCGGCGTTGGCGCGCCGGAGTCGGTACGACTGCGGGATCGGGTTCGTCGATGATGGAGAAGCGGCTGGGCGAGTGTGAGATCACAGGGTCGCTGTCATCGACGGGCGCGAACAGTGGCAGGGTGGCGGTGTGGCGGCCGTCGGCGCTCACGACAGGGGTGGGGCGCAGTTCGAGCGCCCGTCCAACCGGGAGCTCGGCGGGGTCGGGTGCGCAGTCGGTGAGGTTGGTGAGCAGTCGCGGCCCCTCGACCAGTTCGACGAGGGCGATGACGTAGGGAGCGTCGAACCCGGGAGCGTCACGGTGATTCACCACATAGGACGCCAGGCGTCCCCGACCTGACAGGGTGCGGATCTCGATGTCGTCACCGAGGCAGCGCGGGCAGAAGCGCTGCGGAGGGAACCACGGTGCGTCACAGGCCCGGCAGTGCTGGACCCGCAGTTCCCCCGCACCCAGTCCTTCCCAAAAGAAGGCGGTCTCCGGCGTGGGGCGGGGGACCACGGCCCGGACCAGTGGGTCGGTAGAGGTGTCAGCCGGGCCGTCGCTCATCGCACCAGCATGGCCGCTGGCCCGGGTCGACCCGTTACTGGTGTTGACGGGGACCTTTGACCCCGGGCAGCCGGTCCGGTGGCTCGCTAGCGTCAGGCGAGGGTGGCCGACGGCCACCCGTCAGATACGAACTCGATGACCGAGGAGACAGGACATGCCGGATGAGACCATCACCGAGGCCCGCATTGCCGGGCTTGAGGCCCACATCGCCGAGTTGCAGGCGGAGTTGGCGGCCACTCGTCAGCAGTTGACGGACGCCCAGTTGGACCAGTGGAAGGGCCGTATCGACGAACTCGAGGTCCAGATCCACCTCGGTCGACTTGATGCCGAGCAGCAGATGCAGCCGGTGCTCGAGCAGTTGCGTAACTGGTGGCTCGACGCCCGGGAGCAGCTCTCCCACACCGGTTCTGCCGCCAGTTCAGCGGCCGGGGACGCTTTCTCATCATTGCGGTCCGGGGTCGACAAGGCCATGGATCAGCTTCGTGACGGGTTACCTCTCTCCCGTCGCCAGGGGGACTGACTCCCGATCTGCGCCCGTGAGGGGTAAAAACCCCTAGATAGAGGGAGAAATGGCCCGTCAAGCCGCTGGCTGGCGGGCCATTTTCGCGCCTGGAAACGGGTGCCAGATGAGTGTTGATCTGGTCACAATGCGTCGTTTCCTTTGCGGGATTGTTGCATTTGGGTGACGGAATCGGCATCATTGGGGCTACCGACTCATCCCCAACGCCCCGTTGACAGCCTCCCTGGCTGGCCCCGGCGGAAAGGAACCCCCCGTGTCGAATCCCAATCCCTCATCTGTTCGTGGCGCGCTCGGACGTCTCCACCCCTTCAGCATCGCCGTCGTGGTCGCTGCCGTCATCGCCACCCCGTTGATGCTCGGCTTCTCCGGTGGCTTTGGCACCAGCAAGGGTGGCGATGCCGAGGCGGCCAACGCTGAAGTTGCCGCCACCTCGACATCGCTCGCCTCTGGCGACTTCGTTGACGCCGAACCGGCCTTCAGCGCCGAGGAGCTTGCGTTCTTTGAGGCCCTCGCCGCCGATGAGCAGGCCCGCTGGGCTGCACTGGCTGAGGCCGAGTTGGCCGCTCGCTGGGCGGCTCTCGCCCCACCCCCGGCTCCGGCGCCAGCCCCGACCCCCGCTCCTGCCCCTGCTCCTGCCCCCGAGGTGGGCGGTGGAGCCCCGGCACCCGAGGTGGCCTCCGGTTCGGTGTGGGACGCCCTCGCCCAGTGCGAGTCAAGCGGTAACTGGGCCATGAACTCCGGCAACGGGTTCTTCGGCGGCATCCAGTTCATGCACCAGACGTGGGTGAACATGGGTGGCCGCGACTATGCCGAGTACCCCCACGAGGCCAGTCGAGAACAGCAGATTGAGGTAGCCGAGCGTCTCCTCGCTGCCTACGGCTGGGGCCAGTGGCCGGCGTGCTCGTCCAAGCTCGGACTGCGCTGAACCCAGATTCCAATTTCGCCCCACGGCATTCACCAGCCCCCGCCGCTCTCCCCCCAGAGCACCTTGCGGGGGCTGGTGCGCGTCTCGGCTCGTGGTGATGAGTCCGCCGGCGGCTAGCCTGCCCACACCGTCAACCAAGAGTCCCAGGAGATTCCGACATGGCTTTCGAACTGCCGTCCCTGCCCTACGCCATTGATGCGCTGGCTCCCTACATCAGTGCCGAGACGCTCGAGTACCACCACGGCAAGCACCATCAGACCTACGTGACCAACCTCAACAACCTCGTGGAGGGGACCGATCACGCCTCGGCGAGTCTTGAGGAAATCATCATGGCGGCCGATAGCCCTTCGCCGCTGTTCAACAATGCCGCTCAGGTCTGGAACCACACCTTCTATTGGAACTCCATGGCGCCCGGCGGGGGCGGTGAGCCCTCCGGCGAACTCGCCGACCGGATCAACTCGGCCTTCGGTTCCTACGACGCCTTCCGCACCCAGTTCGCTGAGGCTGCCACCACCCAGTTCGGCTCGGGTTGGGCGTGGCTCGTCGACGATGGCAGCTCACTCTCGGTCACCAAGACCGCCAACGCCGACCTGCCGATGCGCCACTCGGCCAAGGCGCTGCTGACCATCGATGTGTGGGAACACGCCTACTACATCGATTTCCGCAACGCCCGGCCCAACTACATCTCGACGTACCTCGACAGCCTCGTCAACTGGGACTTCGTGGCTACCAACCTGGCCAGCTGAGACGTTTCGACCGACTTTCGGGGGTGCTCCGCTGGGCGGGGTGCCCCCGAGTCGCGTCCGGGGGCAGACACCTGTCGTTAGTCCTCGGTGGTGGGGGCCTCGGGTACGAGCGTCACGTCAACACGGAGTCCGTCATCAGTAGACGTCGCGGTTTCGGTACGCAGTTCGAGTACGGCCCCGGCATCGATGACGTCGCCTCGAGCCACCTCGAGGGCGGCGAGGGTGTCGACGTCACCGACGCTCGGGTTGCGACCACCGATCAGGGCGTGGTGCTGGACGTCTTTCGGGTGCAGGATGGCGCGGGCCTTCCGTACGGTCAGGCGGAGCCGCGTCGGCTGAAGATGCTGGTCGAGGCGCTGG
>JALRFT010000147.1 GCA_023261915.1 Acidimicrobiales bacterium
CATCAGCCGCATGGTGGTGATCCCCAGATCGTTGAGGATCTGCGCGCCGATCCCGTACTCGCGACTATCGACCGGCAGGCCCAACTCAAGGTTGGCGTCAACGGTGTCCCGACCCTCGTCCTGCAGTGAGTAGGCGCGAATCTTGTGACCGATGCCAATGCCCCGTCCCTCATGCCCACGGAGATAGACGAGGACCCCGAGGCCCTCCTCGGCAATGCGGGCAAGGGCCGCATCGAGTTGGACCCCGCAATCGCACCGAAGCGAACCAAAGACGTCGCCAGTGAGGCATTCGGAGTGGACTCGGACGAGGACCTCATCTTCGCCCTGGACGGCACCGCGCACCAACGCCACGTGTTGCTCACCGTCGAGCAGTGACTCGTAGACGTAGCAGCTGAAGTCGCCCCAGTCGGTGGGGATTCGGGCCTCGGCCACCCGCCGGACAAGTTTCTCGGTCTGACGTCGGTATCGGATGAGATCCGCAATCGAGATGAGCAGAAGATTGTGCTCGCGGCAGAACTCGAGCAGATCCGGGACCCGAGCCATCTCCCCGTCTTCGCGCACGATTTCGCACAACACCCCAGCCGGAGCGAGTCCAGCCATCCGAGCGAGATCGACGGCCGCTTCGGTGTGACCTGCGCGCTTGAGCACACCACCATCGGCGTAGCGGAGGGGAAAGATGTGGCCAGGCCGGGCGAGATCGGCGGGATGGGTCGAGGGGTCGATGAGCGCCCGGATGGTCGTGGCCCGATCGGCAGCCGAGATACCGGTGGTCGTTCCGTGACGAAGATCTACCGAATACGTAAATGCCGTGCGCTGCGCCTCGGTGTTTTCACGAACCATCAGGGGAATGTCGAGTTCGTCGAGTCGCTCCCCCACGAGTGGGACACAGATCACCCCCGAGGTATGCCGCACGAAAAAAGCGATCTTGTCCGGCGTGGCGAACTCCGCCGCCATGATGAGGTCGCCCTCGTTCTCGCGGTCCTCGTCATCAACGACGACGACAATCTCTCCTTTGGCAATGGCCGCCACTGCTTCAGGAATCGTGGCAAAACCGGCGCCCGGGGTGTCGGGTCGCTCAGGCGTGATCGGGGTGGGCACGGGGACTCCTTGGGGGGTCGTGGAGGGACTCAGCGTCCGAATTGCCAGCACCTCGGTGAGGTTCAAGCAACCGTTCGGTATATTTGGCGATCACGTCGATCTCAAGATTGACCCTACCGCCCACAGGCTTGTGCCCCAAGGTCGTCACCGCTGCCGTGTGCGGGATCACGGCCACCGTGAAGCTCGTCTCGTTGACGTCCACCACGGTGAGACTCACCCCGTCAACGGTGACCGAGCCTTTGGGAACGAGGTAGCGCAGCACCGATGGCGGGACCGTTACCTCGAAATCGGGTGGGGTGTTCTTGATGACCCCCACTGCGTCGACGTGACCTTGGACTAGGTGTCCGCCGAGGCGATCAGCGAGGCGGACGGGACGTTCGAGATTGATCCGGTCCCCGGGGCGAAGGTCGCCGAGGGCGGTGACGGCGAGCGTCTCATCGCTGAGGTCTGCTTCCCACCATCCGAAGCCATCCCCATCGGGCTGGTTGAAGGCCACCACCGTCAGGCAACAACCGTTCACCGCGATCGACGAGCCCATCTCCACATCGGCGAGCACGGCAGCGCAGGCGAAACGGGGACGGCTTCCCACCGACAGAACCTCACCGAGTTCTTCGACAATCCCGGTGAACATCAGCGGTCAGCCTTTTCCAACACCCCTCCAGTGTGGGGCATTGCAGCCCCGGGGTCACAACCCGCGATCAACTGGCTCCAGATCAACCCGCAAATCGGGGCCGACCTGGCGCACACCGACAATCTGCCCCCGCCAGAGATCGGCAATCCCAGCGGGTCCTGGTCCGATCACGGGTGGCAGGCCGTCACTCCCCCCGGCAAGAGCGGGAGCGAGGTACACGACGTAGCGGTTGACGAGACCTTGGTGATGAAACGAGGCCGCTACCGTGGCGCCACCCTCAACAAGGACCTGCAGCACACCGCTGCTGCCGAGCTCGTTGAGCAGGTCGGTGAGTGAACCGGCGTGCTCGTGAGCGGGCAACACCCGTGCACCCGGGGGGATCGAGCCAAGGACAACACGCCGCGGCTGACGAAGATCACCCAGGTCGTCGTCACCAACCGACTCCCAGCCGGCGAGACGCACCGTCAGTGATGGGTCGTCGGCGCGAACGGTGCCCGCTCCAACGACGATGGCGTCGCTGTCGGCCCGCAGACTGTGGGCGTCGCTGCGTGCCGCATCCGAAGTGATCCACTGACTCGTCCCATCAGCGGCGGCCACTCTGCCGTCAAGCGTGGATGCCCACTTCAGCACCACCCACGGGCGGCCGGTGCGTCGGTGGTAGAGGTACGGAGCCAACTGGTCTTCCACCAGTGCCTCGCCGCACCCGACATCGACGGTGACCCCATGATGACGCAGTGTGGCGATTCCACGACCGGCGACCTTGGGGTCCGGGTCCTCAAGAGCGACGACCACCCGAGAGATTCCTGCGGCCAGGATGGCATCAACGCACGGTGCGGTGGCACCGTGATGAGAACAAGGTTCGAGCGTGCAGTACAGCGTGGCACCCCGAGCGGCGTCACCAGCGGCGGCGATGGCCACCACTTCGGCATGTCGGCCTCGACGGCCGTCGGTGGCTCCTCCGAACATTCTCCCGGCGCCTGGCGATTCATCTGGTGGGCAGACCACTGCCCCCACCCACGGTCGGGGGGCAACCGATCGCCGCGCCGTCCACGCCAGAGCAACGGCCTGGTCCATGGCCGCCTGATCGGCCGCCGTCCAACTCCCACTAGTCACGACGTGCCGTTCCGTGATTTCCGCACGCCCAACGCGCCCCCCGAACGACAGGCTCATTGCACGGTGGCGCCATGCCTTGACTCTACCCGTGGCCCTTGGTGGGCCCGGGTGGGATACCAAGTGGCAAGCACCTGCGCACCCTCCATCACACCTTCGTCAATGGCCGGCCGAGGAGCCGTGACCGTGAGCTCCCCCGCCGGCGAGAAGATCGAGGGCGTGGGGCAGGACGTCGATGATGGCCTCAAGGCACTCCTTGGCCCCCGATGGGGATCCGGGGACGTTCACCACGAGAGCGCTGCCGCGAGTGCCCGCAGTGCCCCGCGACAAGCGACCGAGAGGACTGATCGACCGCATCGCTTCAGCGAGACCAGGGGCCACTCGATCGAGAACGATCGCCGTGCCTTCCGGAGTGAGGTCTCGGGGGCCAAATCCAGTACCCCCCGTGGTAACGACGAGACCAAAGAAGCCGTCACAGAGATCGACGAGGGCCTCACCCACGTGTTCCCGTCCGTCGGGCACCACCCGGATGTACTCGACGGTGAACCCGGCGGCTTCAAGCACGCCGGCGACGGCGGGGCCACCGCGATCTTCGGAGGTGCCCGCCGACACTGAATCAGAGACGACGAGTATTCGGGCTGCCGGAGTCACTGCCCACCCCCGAGTATCTCCCCTGTCTCGGGTCGTAGACCCCGAAGCCACTCAACCGCCGGCTGACGAGTTCGACCGTCGGGAACGACCTCAACCAACTCGAGCGCTCCGTCGCCTGCCCCCACGAGCACCTTGCCATCCGAACCGAGAACCCCGGGAGCGAGGTGTTCCGCCGCCGCTGGAGCGATCCGGGCCGAGGTGACCTTCAGACGCCGACCACGACAGGTTGTCCACGCCCCGCCTGTCCGCACCCGTCGTTCGAGCACCTCGGGACTGAGCGACCAGTCGAGCGCCACATCGCTCTTGCCGATCTTGTCCGCGTAGACCGGTTCACCCTGTTGGGACGTCGGACTCGGCAATGGGCCTCCAAGGGTGGTGGCGAGGAGATCGCCACCAAGGACCGACAGTCGCAGGGCCAGCGACTCTGACGTGTCATCGCCACGAATTGGCTCTTCGACACACGCCAGTACGCCCCCCGTATCGAGGCTCTCCTCCACGACCATCACGCAGACACCCGTCCGGTCGTCACCGGCCAACAGGGCTCGTTCGACGGGTGCTGCTCCCCGCCACCGTGGAAGCAAGGAGAAGTGGAGATTCACCATGGGAACCTGAGCCAGAACCGGGCCGGGAATGATGGTGCCGAAGGCCACGATCACCCCGAGATCAATCGACGGGTCGTCGAGAGGACTGAGGTCGTGATGAATGGGGATCCCGGCCGCAGCGGCACACTGGGCCACCGGCGTCGGCGTGGCCGGTGCCCGGCGTCCACGCCGCCGAGGCTCACCAGTGACGACAGCAACCACATCTACCTCGCTGTCGATAAGTGCTTGCAGGGGAGCAACAGCGATCTGCGGGGTGCCGAGATAGACAACCCGACGCACCGCAACCGGCAGAGGGGCAAGTCCCATCCCGAGCAGATCAGGGAAGCTGGAGCCCGCCGGATGGCGGTACGGCGGGAGAGCCAAGCGTCAGATCCAGCAGGGCGCGCTTGGCGTCCCGACGCTGCTCCTCGGTCAGGCGTTCGGTGAGCAGCACCCCATCGAGGTGGTCGAGTTCGTGCTGGAAGATCCTCGCCTCGAAATCGGTGGCCTCGAGTTCCACAGCGTTGCCATCAAGATCGACGCCACGAAGCAGGACCGTCCGCGGCCGAACCACTGACCAATGAAGACCGGGGATGGAGAGACATCCTTCGACGAACTCCCATTCCCCGTCGGTCTCCGCGATCACCGGGTTGATGAGCACTCCGGCTCGCTCGTCGCTGTCGTAGACGAAAATACGTCGGCTCACGCCAACCTGGGGGGCGGCGAGACCAACCCCCGGGGCGTCATACATGACCTCGAACATGTCGTCCACGAGAGCGGCAACGGTGCTGTCGATGTCGGTGACCTCGCTGGCACGCTGGGTCAGGACCGGGTCGCCAATCACCCGGATGTCGTAGGGAACCATGACCCCAAGGGTAGCGTTCCGACCATGGCGGACCCCACCGAAACCTCGGCGCCATTCGCCCACTACTTCACCGGGCCGGCCGATGACCTTCCGCGACGTCCCCGACCTGTCGAGGTCGTCGTTGACGACCAGCGGCTCTCCCTCGTGAGCGACGCCGGGGTGTTCTCCCACGGTGCGCTCGATGAGGGCACTGCCCTGTTGATTGCGCGAGGTGCCCGACCCGAGGCCGAGTTCACCGATATTGCGGACCTTGGGTGTGGCTGGGGCCCGATCGCCGTCAGCCTCGCCTTGCGGTGCCCCCACGCCACCGTGTGGGCTCTCGACACCAACGCCCGCGCCACTGGACTCTGTGCCGACAACGCCCGAGCGTCCGGGGTCACGAGTGTTCGGTCCGTCACTGTGGACGCCGACCCACCCCTCGGTGGGCTCGATCCCGAGGTGACCTTCGACGCCATCTGGTCCAATCCGCCCGTTCGGATCGGCAAAGCAGCCCTTCACGACCTGCTGCGGGGGGCGTTCGCAAGGCTCCGACCGGGAGGCACCGCCCACCTCGTGGTGCACAAGCACCTCGGCTCGGACTCTCTTCAGCGGTGGCTAGACGCCGAGGGTTACCCCACAACCCGGCGCCTGTCCCGTCTGGGCTACCGACTTCTCGATGTAGGCCCGGTGACGATGTGAGTCACAATCTGGGACCGACCGAGCTGAAGCGGCTCCACCGGGAATGGCGTCGCAGAGGGTCGGCGCCCCTCGCCATGACACTCGATGATGTGCAGGGGCCCTTCAACGTCGGAGCCATCGTCCGCACAGCCGCCGCCGAGCGCCTCGACCATCTCTGGCTCGCCGGAGCCACTCCGCCGCCGACGAGCGCCAAGGTGCAGCGTACGGCCATGGGATGTGACCGTCTCGTGGAGTGGAGCCACGAGGCCACCGTCGAGGCGGCCCTCGC
>JALRFT010000156.1 GCA_023261915.1 Acidimicrobiales bacterium
GACTGCGTCCCACAATCCGGCTGGATACAACGGGATCAAGATGTGCCTGTCAGGAGCGCGACCCGTCGGCCAAGAGAGCGGCCTCGTCCACATTGCCGAGGTGGCCGCAGCCGGCCGGGAGCCGTCGGGGGCCCCCGGGGCGGTGTCCACCCTCGACGTCCTCGACGAATTTGTGGCGCATGTGCATCGGTTCGTGGACGTCAACGCGCTGGCCCCGTTGTCGATCGTCGCCGACGCCGCCAACGGTATGGGCGGTCTGATCGCACCGGCAGTGTTCAAGGGTCTCCCCGGCCGCTTCGAGATGATCTACGGCGACCTCGACGGAACGTTCCCGAACCATCCGGCCGATCCCATCCAGGCGGAGAATCTCGTCGATCTTCAGCGTCGCCTCCGCGAGGTCGGTGCGGACCTCGGGCTCGCCTTCGACGGCGACGCCGACCGGGTGTTTCTTGTCGATGACAAGGGAGAGCCGGTGTCGGGTTCCACCACGACGGCGCTCGTGGCCATCGAAGTCCTGCGAGCTGATCCGGGAGCGGTGATCCTCCACAACCTGATCTGTTCCCGCAGCGTGCCCGAAGTCGTGCGCGAGCACGGCGGGGTGCCGGTGCGTACCCGGGTTGGTCACTCCTTCATCAAGGGCGTGATGGCCGAGACGGGGGCGGCGTTCGGCGGTGAACACTCCGGGCACTACTACTTCCGGGAGAACTTCCGCGCCGACTCGGGGATCATTGCTGCCCTCGCCGTGTGGCAGGCGCTGTCGCGCACGGGCCAGCCGCTCAGTGAACTCCGGACCCACGTGGAACGTTACGTGGCTTCGGGAGAGATCAATACGACCGTCACCGATCCGGTTGCCGTCATTGAAGAGGTGTCGACGGGATTCGATCCGGCAGCCTCGGATCGCCTTGATGGCCTCACCGTTGACGGGGGGGACTGGTGGTTCAACCTGCGTCCTTCCAATACTGAGCCATTGCTTCGACTGAATGTCGAGGCCCCTGACGAGATCGCCTGCTCGGCCCGAGTCGAGGAGATGATCGGACGGATTGCCGATGCCGACGCCCTCGTCAAGGCATCGCCTCCACCCCGAATTGAGGAACCTGCGTGATGACTCTTGACCCCAATCTCCTCGCCATTGTCGTGTGCCCCGTGGACAAGGGACCGCTGTATCCCGTTGGCGAGACCCCGTCGGGCGACACTCCGGCCGCGCTGTACAACCCCCGCCTCCGCCGTAGCTACGCCGTGGTGGACGGCATTCCCGATCTGCTGCCTGACGAGGCCACCGAGGTGGACGAGGTCGAGCACGCCCGTTACCAGGAACTCATCGATTCCGGTGCATCCCAACCCACGGGTGGCGGTTCGTGATCGACACGCTCGATCTGCGTGGCTCGGCGCTGGGCATGGCGGGCCAGGTCGCAGCGGCAGCGTCCACCGCCCAACAGATCGACCTGCCCCGACTGCGCGGAGGTCTGCCCGGTGACGGTCGGGACCTGACCGCGGCGGACATCGACAACGTGGTGGTGCTCGGCATGGGCGGGAGCGGACTCGCCGGCGATGTCCTCGCCTCCGTGGCCGGCCCCTTCCTCTCTGTGCCTGTCGTGGTGCACAAGGGCTACGGCGTACCGAACTTCATTGACCACCGGACGCTCGTGTTCGCCGTGTCGTTCTCGGGTGACACCGAGGAGACCGTCGAAGCCGCCGGTCTCGCCCTCGAGGCTGGCGCTCAGTTCGTCGCCGTGGCTCGTGGTGGCGCCCTTGGAGCACTCGCTGCCGCCGCTGGGGCCCCAGTGGTCCCTGTGGCCGCTGACATCCCCATGCCCCGCGCCGGGGTTGGTGCAGTGTCGGTGCCGCCCATGGTGATCCTCGAACGACTGGGCATGTTCCCCGGGGCAGGGATGTGGCTCGACCTGACGGTTGACCAACTGCAGCGCCGTGCCGATCAGTTGGCGTCGAGCCCGTCGCCGGCGAGTCGGCTGGCGGCCGCCATTGGCCGCTGCTTCCCTCTGGCCTACGGCGGAGGCGGGCTCGGGAGTGTGGCCGCAGTCCGATTCAAAAATCAGGTCAACGAGAACGCCAAGGCCCCGGCGTTCGCCAACGTGCATCCCGAGTTGTGCCACAACGAGTTGGCCGGATGGGGTCAGGGCGGCGACATCACCCGGCAGGTGCTCCACCTTGTGAACTTCCGCCACGACTTTGAACACCCGCAGATCGGACGCCGGTTTGACCTCGTCAGCGACATCCTTGCCGAGGTCACCGCCGGGTCCAGCGAGGTGGTCGCTGAAGGCGAGGGGCCACTGGCCCAACTTTTCGACCTGATGCTCGTGGGCGATGTCGCAACGCTGGATCTCGCCGCCGCCGAGGGTGTCGATCCCGGTCCGGTGCCCATGCTCATGCAGCTCAAGGCTGCGCTTGCCGTCGACTGACGGCACCTCAATCGCTGTCCCAACCATCACCAGGAGCTCCAACTCAATGACCATCACCAGCGCCTTCGGCAATCAGTCCCAGATGGATTTCCGGGTGGCCGACCTGGATCTCGCCGGTTTCGGACGCAAAGAGATCCAACTTGCTGAACACGAGATGCCGGGCCTCATGGCGGTTCGTGCCGAGTACGCCGATGCCCAGCCGCTCGCCGGTGCCCGAATCACGGGCAGCCTGCACATGACCATCCAGACGGCGGTGCTCATCGAGACCCTCGTGGCGCTCGGCGCTCAGGTGCGGTGGGCGTCGTGCAACATCTTCTCCACCCAGGATCATGCGGCGGCCGCAGTGGTCGTCGGTCCCGAGGGGACACCGGACAACCCCAAGGGGGTTCCGGTGTATGCCTGGAAGGGCGAGACGCTCGATGAGTACTGGTGGTGCACCGAGCAGGTGTTGCGGTGGCCTGACGGAGGGGGACCGTCGCTGATCCTCGACGACGGGGGAGACGCCACACTGTTGGTGCACAAGGGCGTCGAGTACGAACGCACGGGTGTGGTGCCCGAGCCCACCGAGGACGACAGCGAGGAGTGGGTCGTGGTTCTGGGTCTCCTGGCCCGCACCGTGGCCAATGAACCCCAGCTCTGGCACGGGATTGCCGAGGGCATCGTGGGGGTGAGCGAGGAGACCACCACCGGGGTGCACCGGCTCTACCAGATGCACGCCGATGGCTCGTTGCTGTTCCCCGCCATCAACGTCAACGACTCGGTCACCAAGTCCAAGTTCGACAACCTCTACGGGTGTCGGCACTCCCTGATCGACGGCATCAACCGGGCCACCGACGTCATGATGGGCGGCAAGGTGGCCGTGGTCTGTGGCTACGGCGACGTCGGCAAGGGTTGTGCGGAGTCCCTCCGTGGCCAGGGGGCCCGCGTCGTGGTCACCGAGGTCGACCCCATCTGCGCGTTGCAGGCAGCCATGGACGGCTACCAGGTGACCACCGTTGAGGACATGCTCGGAATTGCCGACATCTTCATCACTGCCACGGGCAACAAGGACATCCTGACGGCCGAACACATGGCCCGGATGAAGCATCAGGCCATCGTTGGCAACATTGGCCACTTCGACAATGAGATCGATATTGCTGGTCTGCGCCGGATGAGCGACGTGCGCAAGGTCAACATCAAGCCTCAGGTGGACGAGTACGTCTTTCCGGATGGCCATTCAGTGATCATGCTGGCCGAGGGCCGCCTGTTGAACCTGGGGTGTGCCACGGGCCATCCATCCTTCGTTATGTCCAACTCCTTCACCAACCAGGTCCTGGCTCAGATGGAGCTCCATCGCAATGCCGCCGTGCTGGAGCGCAAGGTCTACACCCTGCCCAAGAAGCTCGACGAGAAGGTGGCCCGCCTGCATCTCGATGCGCTCGGAGTGAAACTCACCCGACTGTCCGAGGACCAGGCGGCGTACCTCGGCATTGCGGCCGACGGGCCGTACAAGCCCGAGACCTATCGCTACTGAACCGGTCGCCTCGACGATCACCAGGGGGAGCAATGGACCACCTTGAGGGAAGAACAGCGGTCATCACTGGTGCGGCCAGCGGCATCGGTGCGGCGATGGCCCGCCGTTTCGGGGCCGCGGGTATGCGTCTCATGCTCGCCGACATCGAACAGGAGGCCCTCGGGACGTTCGCGGCTGAGTTGCGAGGAGAGGGCCGTGACGTCTCGACGTTCGTGTGTGATGTCTCCGATGCCGAGCAGGTCGATGCGCTCGCCAACGCCACGATGGAAGCGTTCGAGGCGGTGCACGTGGTCTGCAACAACGCCGGAGTAGGAGCAGGTGGCGCCATGGCTGACGTGCCCCTCGCCGAGTGGGAGTGGGTACTGGGGGTAAACCTGTGGGGCGTGATCCACGGTGTGCGCTCCTTCCTGCCGCTGCTCCGTCAGCAGGATCAGGGCCACATCGTGAACACGGCATCGGTCGCCGGATTGTTCTCGGCGCCGTTCATGGGTCCCTACAACGTCTCGAAGTTCGGGGTGGTCACCCTGTCTGAGACCCTGTTCCACGAACTCCGTCTGGCCGGCGAGAACGTCGGGGTGTCCGTGCTCTGTCCCGCTTGGGTTCGCACCCGAATCCATGAGTCGCAACGCAATCGCCCACCCGCCGCCGGAGGGGTCGTTGAGGCTGACGGCACCGTGGCGGAAATCATGGCGGGTTTCATCAACAACGGTATGGACCCGGCCAAGGTGGCCGATGACGTGCTGAGCGCAGTTGTCGAGAACCGGTTCTACATCCTCACCCATGACGACTCCCACGTCGCAGTGCGGATGCGCGCCGAGGCCATCGCTGCGGCGGAGCCCCCACCCTTCGTGATGCCCCAGTAGCCAGGGGTGATGGGGTGGGCGGTGATCCGTGCCACCGAGATGGAACGCAACCGCAACCCGACCGCCGGATTGGCCTCCTACCTTGCGGGCATGGAGATCATCATCAGCAGCCGCCACACGGACGTGTCCCCAGCAGTGGAGAGGACCGTTCACGACAAGATCGGGCGGCTCCAGCGGTTTGACCATGAGGTCCGACGGGCTCGGGTGCACTTCAATCACGAGGCGACCGCCCGGCTCGCCGATCGGGAGACCTGTGAAGTGCTGCTGGAAGCCAACGGGGAGCGCTTCGTCAGCCGGGTGGCCGGACCCGACCAGTTCACGGCCATCGATCTGGCTGTCGCCAAACTCGAGCACCAGTTGTCACGGAGCCGGTTGCGCCGGACCGGGCGGTCGCGGGCCGTCTGAGCCCCGGGATAGCCGTCGCCGATGGCGGCGGTAGAGTGGCCGTCCCATGGGTGTATTCGACAAACTCCTGCGCACGGGTGAAGGCAAGAAGATCAAGGCCCTCGCCGGCCTGGTCCCCGATGTCAACGCCCTCGAGCCTGAACTCGAGCGACTTGATGACGACGGCCTGCGCGCCAAGACCGCCGAGTTTCGCGAGCGTCTGGAGCGAGGTGAAGATCTTGACGACCTGCTGATCGAGGCGTTCGCCGTGACCCGTGAGGGCGCCCGGCGGGTCAGTGGCCAGCGTCACTTCGACGTGCAGCTGATGGGTGGAGCGGCGCTCCACTTCGGTTGGGTGGCCGAGATGAAGACGGGTGAAGGCAAGACGCTCGTCTCCACCCTTCCGGCATACCTGAACGGCCTTGCGGGCACCGGTGTGCACATCGTCACGGTCAACGACTACCTGGCCTCCCGTGACGCCGAGTGGATGGGCCGCATCCATCGGTTCCTCGGACTGTCGGTGGGCCTCGTCATCCCGGGCGAGTTCGACCCTCAGGTGAAGCGGGCGCAGTACGCGTGTGACATCACCTACGGCACCAACAACGAGTACGGATTCGACTACCTGCGCGACAACATGGCCATGTCCCTCGCTGACAAGGTGCAGCGAGGACATACCTACGCCATCGTGGATGAGATCGACTCGATCCTCATCGACGAGGCCCGGACGCCGCTCATCATCTCGGGCCGTCTGGCTGACGCCGCGGCCATGTATTACAAGTTCGCCGCCATCGTCCGTGGGCTCAAGCGAGACGTGCACTACGAGGTTGATGAGGAGAAGCGCTCAGTCGCTCCCACCGAGGAGGGCGTGGCCGCAGTCGAGAAATCGCTCGGGGTCGAGCACCTCTACGACGAGGTGTCGACCAATCTCGTGCACCAGTTCCAGACTGCGCTCAAGGCCAAGGAGCTCTACCGGCGGGACAAGGACTATCTCATTGCCGATGGCGAGGTGAAGATCGTCGATGAGTTCACCGGGCGCATCCTTGAGGGTCGCCGCTGGGGGGACGGTCTGCACCAGGCCGTGGAGGCCAAGGAGGGGGTGCGGATCAAAGAGGAGAACCAGACCCTGGCGACCGTGACGCTCCAGAACTATTTCCGCATGTACGACAAGTTGGCGGGCATGACCGGTACGGCAGAGTCCGAAGCGGCGGAGTTGTACACGACCTACGGGCTGCAGGTCGTCCCCATCCCGACCCACCGACCCATGGTGCGCATGGATCAGCCTGATCTCATCTTCCGCACCGAAGCTGCCAAGTACGAGTCGCTCGCCGACGATCTCCAGCAGCGCTACGACGCCGGTCAGCCGGTGCTCGTGGGCACCACCTCGGTTGAGAAGTCCGAGCGCCTGGCGAAGCTTCTGCAGCGGCGGGGCGTTCCCCACGAGGTCCTCAACGCCAAACAGCACCATCGTGAGGCTGAGATCATCACCCAGGCGGGGCGGCTGCACTCGGTGACGGTGGCGACCAACATGGCTGGTCGAGGCGTCGACATCCTCCTCGGCGGGTATCCCGAAGGTCTCGCCGCCCGGGCGGCGAGGGGCGAGGGACTCGAACCAGGCACGGTCGAGTTCGAGCAACGGGTCGCCGAGCTCCTGCCGAAGTTCACCGAGGAATGTGAACACGAGGCCGACGTGGTCCGCTCCCTCGGGGGTCTCTACGTGCTCGGTACCGAGCGTCACGAGAGCCGGCGCATCGACAACCAGTTGCGGGGTCGATCGGGACGTCAGGGTGATCCGGGGGAGAGTCGCTTCTATCTCTCGCTCGAGGACGATCTGATGCGCCTGTTCGCCACCGGCGCCATGAACTGGGTCATGGGTCGGGCCATGCCCGAGGATGAGGCCATCGAAGCCAAGATGGTCACCAAGGCCATCGAGCGGGCGCAGAACACGGTGGAGCAGCGCAACGCCGAGGTGCGTAAGAACGTTCTCAAGTACGACGAGGTCATGAACGAGCAGCGCAAGGTGATCTACCGGCGCCGCGACCAGATCCTCGATGGTGATTCGCTGCGTGACGAGGCGCTCGAAGCTCTTGCTGAGAGCGTGAACGATCTGATTGACCGCTTCTGCGAAGGGGATGACCCTTCGGAGTGGGATCTCCACGGTCTCGTCAACGAGGTCCATGCGGCGTGGCCGACGTCGGTCGCCGTCGGCGATCTCGAGGTGTGCATCGGCACGGACGAGATCTATGGGTTGCTCATCGGGGACGCCACCGCCCACTACGAGCGGCGGGAAGTGGAGATCGGTGCCGAAGGGATGCGGACCATTGAGCGCCAGGTGATGCTCCGCTTGATCGATCAGCGCTGGCGTGAGCACCTCGCCGAGATGGACTACCTGCGAGAAGGCATCCACCTGCGGGCCATGGGCCAAAAAGATCCACTGACTGAGTGGCAGCGGGAGGGCTTTGACATGTTCGGCGTCATGGTTGACGCCATCGCCCGGGACTTCGTCGTGTACCTGATGCACGCCAATATCTCCACTGAGGGAGCGTCGGCAACGGCCGAGCCTGCGGTGAGCAATGTTCGCTACACCGCCCCGGTTGATCCGTCCGAGGCCGGAACGGGAGTGTCAGTGGGTGCTGCACCGTCGCCTTCCCCGTCGGCACAGCAGACGGCTGTCGCCAATGCTGCAGGCCCAGATGCCCCCCAGGCTCCCGTCGTGAAGTCCGACTGGGATCGCACTCCTCGTAACGCCGACTGCCCCTGTGGGTCAGGCAAGAAGTACAAGTTCTGTCACGGCGCAGCCCGCTGACGTGGTCGACTACACCGACGCACTGCGCGACCTGAGTCGCCGAGTCGACGAGGCCGGCGTCTACCTCCGGGTCGATTCCCTCCGCGAGGCCCTGCCCCAATTGGAGTCTGAGGCCTCGGCTCCCGACCTGTGGGATGACGCCGAGCGGGCTCGAGCCGTGACTGCGGAACTGGCCTCGGCCACCGACGATCTCGCCACGTTCGATCGCCTCAAGGGACTCGTCGAGGACGCCGAGACCCTCTTTGAACTTGGCCGCGAGGAGGGGGACGAGTCGACCTTGGCCGAGGTCGGTGGTGCGATCGCCACAGTGGAGGCGGAACTCTCCCGAGTCGAGCTGCGCGCACTGTTCACCGGCGACTGGGACGACCACGACGCCGTGTGCGAGATCCACGCCGGTGAGGGCGGCACGGACTCGGCGGACTTCGCCGAGATGCTGTTGCGGATGTACCGGCGCTGGGCGGAGCAACGCGGATTCCAGTTTGAGGTCGAGTCAATCGCAGAGGCCGCTGAGGCCGGAATCTCCTCGGCCACGTTCATGGTGCGGGGGACGAATGCCTACGGCTTGTTGCGGGGCGAGAAAGGCACACACCGGCTCGTGCGGATTTCCCCGTTCAACGCTCAGGGAAAACGCCAGACAGCCTTCGCCTCACTCAGCGCAGTGCCGTTCCTCGACGACGGTGAGGTTGATCTGGAGATCGACGACAAGGACCTCCGCATCGACGTCTACCGCTCGTCAGGTGCTGGTGGCCAGCACGTGAACAAGACGGACTCTGCGGTTCGGATCACTCACCTGCCTACCGGCACGGTTGTCGCCTGTCAGAACCAACGGAGTCAGCACCAGAACAAGGACAAGGCGATGCAGATCCTCAAGGCCCGCCTCGCCGATCTTGAGCGGCAGCAGCGTGACGCCGAGTTGGCGGCCATCGGTGGTCCTCGCGAGGTCGCCGGATTCGGGAGTCGCATTCGCTCCTACGTTCTCCACCCCTACCAACAGGTCAAGGATGAGCGCTCGGGGCTCGAGATCGGCGATGTCAACGGCGTGCTCGACGGCGACCTCGACCCGCTCCTCGAGGCCTACCTGCAGTGGGAACGGGCCTCAGCGACCAGCGACGTGTGATCACCAGTCACCGGTGACCGATTCCACGCTCCCGGGGCCAGCCAATCGCCCCGGATGCTCGTGAATCCATGGGGGCCCGGTGTAACGTGATCGCAACATGATCCGTCTTGAATCGGTTTCCAAGGTCTACAAGGGCGATGTCACCGCACTGCGTGACGCCTCGCTCAACATCGACAAGGGCGAGTTCGTCTTCCTCGTCGGCGCCTCAGGCTCGGGCAAGTCCACCTTCATCCGCCTGCTGAATCGGGAGGAGACCCCGACCACCGGAAAGATCTGGGTGGCCGGAAAGGACGTGGGGGCGCTCTCCGGCTCCAAAGTGCCCTTCCTGCGCAGAAATATCGGCTGTGTGTTCCAGGACTTCAAGCTCCTTCCATCTAAGACGGTGGCCGAGAACGTGGCGTTCTCCCTTGAGGTCATTGGTCGTCCCCGCAGCGTCATTCGTACCCAGGTGCCCGCCATCCTCGAACTGGTGGGCCTAGGTGACAAGGCTGAGCGGTTCCCCAATGAACTCTCCGGCGGCGAGCAGCAGCGAGTCAGCGTGGCCCGAGCTTTCGTGAACCGGCCCCTGATCCTCCTGGCGGACGAGCCAACAGGGAACCTTGACCCCGCAACCTCGGTCGGCATTATGCGGCTGCTGGAACGTATCAACAAGACCGGCACCACGGTGGTGATGGCGACGCACGATCGCAGCATTGTCGACACCATGCGACGGAGAGTCATCGAGCTCGAACACGGCGACATCATCCGGGATCAGTCCCGTGGTGTCTACAACTAGGCGGTCGGCACCATGGCCATGAACCTTGACTATGCGGTTCGCGAAACTTGGACGAATCTGCGCCGCAACATCGTCATCAGCATTGCCTCGGTGCTGTGTGTCACCGTGTCCCTGTCGCTCGTCGGCGTGGCACTCATGGCCCGCCAAGGGGTGGAACGAGCAACCCAGCGTTGGCAGGACGGGGTGGAGTTCATCGTCTTCGTCGCTCCTGATGCCTCCTCGGACCAGATCGACGCCGTGGGGTCGAGTCTCGAGGCCAACCCGCTCGTTGAGCGAGTGACGTATTTCGACCAGCAGCAGGCGTACGAAGAATTCTCTGAGATGTTCGCTGATTCACCGGACATGGTGGAGACCGTGACGCCGGACATTCTTCCCCCGTCGTACCGGGTTGTGCCCACCTCTACCGACTTGGCGTCAGTTGAAGAACTGGTCCAGCAGTATGAGGTGCAGCCCGGTGTCATTCAGGTGGCCCGATCGACGGAAGCCATTGTCGCAATCAAGGACGTCAGTGATTTTCTGACCGGCTGGGCCCTCGGTGTGGCCCTCGTACTTCTCGTGGTGGCAGTTCTTATTATCCTCACCACCATTCAGCTCGCCATCTTCACGCGACGTCGGGAGATCGAGGTAATGCGACTGGTGGGTGCCTCCAAGGCCTTCATTCGCGTCCCCTTCATGGCTGAGGGTCTCGTCCAAGGCCTCGTGGGCGCACTTCTCGCCATTGGGGCGCTGCGCATCTTCCAGCCGGTCTTTGAGAACTCGCTGCCGTCATCGGATCAACTCGTGTTGTTCAGCGAGTTCACCTTCTCAGGCGTGGACATGTTGTGGACCTACCTGCTGCTCGGCGGTGTCGGTGCCGGCATCGGCACGGCCGCTGCGGCCATCGCCGTGTCGTGGTTCCTTGACGCCTGAGGGCGACTAGGAGAACCACTCCGGCTCGTTGCCGGGTCGCCACTTGATGTTGCACCCCATGGAGGGATGCTGCGGTTCGGCCACGTCGGTCCCCGCCAGAGTGGCTTTGACGGCGTTGCGGAGATCCTTGCCAGTGACCGGGACGTCGTTTCCGGGGCGGCTGTCGTCGAACTGGCCGCGATAGGTGAGTCGGCGCTCGGCCCCGAAGACGAAGAAATCGGGGGTGCAAGCCGCTCGGTAGGCGTGGGCCACGCTCTGATCGCCATCGAGCAGATAGGGAAAGTCCCAGCCGTAGCCGTGAGCTGTGGTGACCATGTGCTCGGGGCCGTCATCGGGGTAGGCGTCGATGTCGTTGGCGTTGATTCCGATCACGGCCACTCCCCGGGCCATCAGTGATTGGGTAATGAGGCCCAATTCCCGACCCAAGTGCTTCACGAATGGACAGTGGTTGCAGATGAACATGACCACGAGAGCCGGTGCCCCGTCGCTGTCGGAGCGTTGATGGCGGACCCCGAAGGCGTCCGGCAGGTCGAAATCGGGTGCGAGCGTTCCGAGGGGAAGCATGGTGGATTCCACGCGGGCCATGGGGCGAAACCTACCAGCGCTGTCGGACCGTTAGACTCCCCATCGTTCGACGCTCCCGATTTTTTGGGACAGGTGCTCACGGAGGGTTCCATGGCAATCGGTATGTCCAATCCACTGCTGAACCAAAATCGCTTCAAGCCTCAAGGCAACGACGAGGCGGCGGCGGGATGGGCTGCTCCGGCCAGTTCGACTGCCGCTGGGCTGGCCACCGCTCAACCAGGAGTCACCGGGCCGCCGGTAGCCCCCCCGACACGCGGGCGGGTGATGTCGGTCGGTGGCACCGTGCGGGCCACGCTGCTTTTGTGGATGCTGATCCTCATTGCCGGTGCCTTCGGGTGGTCTCAGGTCTCGCAGGTGGCGCTCGAGGTCGTCGGTCAGGGGCCTAACGGCACCGTGCAGGTCGCTGAGTTCCCGGCGGGGACCTCGCAGGAGACGATTAACGCTGCCATCGCCAACGGGACTGCGGTGGCGGAGACGAACTTCCCGGGTTGGGTCATCATCCCCATGTTGGTGGCGGCCGTTTTGGCGTTCGTGGCCATCTTCAAGCCCCGATTGTCGCCAGTGCTTGGACCGATCTACGCCGTCGGGTACGGCATCGCTCTGGGGGCGATCTCGGCCGTGTTCGAACTGCAGTACTCGGGCATCGTCTTGCAGGCGATCCTCGCCACCCTTGGTGTGTTCGGCGTGATGCTCTTCCTCTACGGCAGTCGGATCATCAAGGTCACGAGACGATTCGCCATGGTGGTTATCGGAGCGACTTTCGGTATCGCCGTGATGTACCTCGCTGGGTTCCTGTTCTCAATCTTCGGCGTGGACGTGATGTTCTGGAACCAGCCCAATGCCCTCGGCATCGGGATCAGCGTCGTGATCTGTATCGTCGCCGCGCTGAATCTGGCCATGGACTTCGCCTTCATTGAAAGTGCCACCGAACAGAGGATGCCGGCGTACATGAACTGGATGGGCGCTCTGGGAATCACCATCACCATCGTGTGGCTCTATCTTGAGCTTCTGCGATTGCTGGCGCTCACCCGCCGCTGATTGCAGGCGTCGGGCCCGGTGACCTCTTCGTCGAACGGTGTTCCGTCAGGCAACGACGCTGCTGATTCAACCTTCACCGGTGACGACGATGACGTCCGGCTCCTGGCTTGGAACCGCCGGGTTCTGCCGTGGGTCGTCATTGCGGCACTTGCGCCCTTCATCGGGTTCTCGCGATCTGATGGTGGCTATCCGTGGATCGTCATTGTCATCGACGTCCTCTCGTGGCTGGTCTTTCTCGTCGACCTTGTCATTCGACGCCGATTGGTCCCGAAGTACCTGAGCTCGTTCTGGGGTCGTATCGACCTGGCCATTGTCGTGGCCACGTTCCCGTGGTTCCTCTTCGTTCCTGGGGCGGGTCGCTGGATCGTGGTGTTCCGGATCGCCCGACTGGTCCGACTGCTGGTCCTCGCTGCCAACCTTCCCAGTGCCAAGGTGCTGATCAAGCGTCTCGACCGGCTTGCAGTCGGTTCATTGCTTCTGCTGCTGGGATGTTCCTATGTGGCATTGGTTTCCGATGGCCCCGCTGACAACTTCGATAACTTCGGTGACGCGCTCTGGTGGGGGATCGTGACCATGACGACCACCGGCTACGGCGACATCATCCCCGACACCACCGTGGGGCGCATCGCTGCCACCGTCCTGATGCTCGGTGGATTGTTGTTGCTCGGTGCGCTGGCCGCCATCGTCGCCTCCTTCCTCGCCGCCGGTGATCGCGCTACCGAGGCCGCCCGAACTGGAGTCCCAGCCGGGGCATCGCTGTCGGATCCCCAAGACCCCGGGCTCCAGCAGGAGTTGACGGCTGTGCGGAACGAGCTGGCAGCCCTGCGACACCTCATTGAGGCATCCGGAGGCCAGCAAGCGTCTGAGACGGACCGGCCGTCGACGTCGAGTTGACCCATTCGCGGACCGGGCGAGGTCACCGCTGTCCTGTCGTCAGAGCGTTGGGGGGTCGTCTGGTGGGAAGCGCCCAGAGAACGCACCGGGCCGGGCCTGCCGCGGCAGGCCCGGCCCCTTGTACAACCGCCCCACGACATGACGGCTGCACAATTTGGCGGATGAGATCATCCGCTCGATCGTTGCGATCCGCTCCTTGAGTTGGTGCGGGGAGCGAGGCGCACGACCCCGATGAGGGGATCGGCGTCGCCGGTTCGTGTGGCCCAAAAGACGGTGGTGCCGATCAACGCCATCATGGCCACGGTCCATGCGGCGCTCGTCGCCGTCACGGCGAGCACAACAACCAGTCCAAGGGGCAGGCCGAATAGGACAGCTCCGATGGCCAGACGTGGCAGAAGCGCCAAGACGTCCGACTGGTGGGCTGGCTGCTTGATCGTGAGGGGTGCTCCGTTAATTCTCACGGCCTCAATCCGCCGATCCGACTGGAGTGTTTGACTGACGGGACCGGTCGATGGGCGTTGCATGACCCAGCGAGCAGTGCCACGGAGCCGACCCCAGCCGACGGCAATTGCCTGAACAGCCCAGGGGAGCAGACATGCTGCCCGTGCCGCCTGTCGCCAGCCGGCGTGTCGGCGTGACCACCCAAGTGATGCGCTCCAGATGGCCACGGCGAGGCCAATGACCGGAATGGCCATGGGCAGGCTTGCACCGCTCGCAACCCCCACGATAAGCGTGATGAGCAGGAGTGGGACAAGGGTGAGACGGGCCATCGACGTCACGGCTCCCAGATGGGTCCGCACCAGAGGACGGGACAAACCATGGCTCCTCGCCGCATCCAGTTGGCCGTGATGGAGGTGGCGCGAGCGTTCGCTGGTCGAGGTGAACGAGAGGCCTGGCCGTCGCACCCGACGGAACCGGCACGCCGGGTCGGTGGTCACCCTGGCACCGATGTGACGGAGTGCCACGGTGAGTTCCGTCGGCGGATCGATCGCATGGAGATCGAAGACTCCGGCGGTGCCGGTTCGGTCCGGAAGGCTGCCATCACGCCGCCGGTCACACACCATGCGCAGGGCCGCCACGGTCGCCACTGCCACACCGTCGCCGATCCGATGGTGATTTGTGGTGCACTCGGCTCGTACGAGGCCCTCCGGGCGAGCTTCAGTCCCGATCACCGCCTCTACAAGGGCTGTTGTTCGGGTCCGCACAGCCCGGGAGGATGGCGAGATCGGCCAGACATGCCGGACGGCGGCGGCGGTGAACAGCGGTTCGGGGGCAATGTCCCCACTCATCAAGAGGATCACGTCAGTGTCATCGAGAACATCGAGAAGCTCGCTGAGCACGAGTGACAGCGCTCCGTAGCGGCCGAAGCGGGCGAGGTCGGTCTCGATCACCGTCGCCCCTCCGGTCAGCGCTGCGATCGCCACGGCGTCACTCTCTCGATCAACCACCGCAACGATGGCGTCGGGGGGCCGTGTCTGATTGTCGAGGGCGACGAGCGCGTCAGCCAGGTCACTGGCGCTCTCGCAAGGGGCGATGACGGCCACAATCGAACCGAGATGTGGCAGAGCACTCGTTGGGGCGTGGCGAAGCGCGTTGGCGACCGGGAGGAGGGGGGATGAGGGATGAACGGGTTGGCGCATGGCGGTGAGGTTCCGGATGTAGAGGGGGCCGGGGGGCTGATGCATCGGACTGGGGTCTCCCTTGGTGGCCCACGCCGCAGTACGTGCACTGAGAGGCGCTGGAGCGGTGTGGGGGTGCGCTGCCGGGTAGGGGCCGGCCTCAGCGAGTGTGGCGGCAGGCACGGGTCATCACAAGTGACGATTGGGTTACTAGTTAGCCGGCAAATAGAAATATTCCTGGTCTGACCATGGGGAGAATCGGGGGGGGGGGGTCTTCCTAGGCCGTTAGCCGACATCCTTTTCTGTTACGGAAGGGCTGACGCCGAGCAGGATTCTTTGACTCTGGGTGCCCCTTCACGGCGCGGAAGGCGCTCTCGGGAGTCGCACCCCGTCTTCGTACCCTGGTTTGAGAGGCCAGATCGGGGCGCTATCGTGTTCGGACGGGGCTGACCGGTTTCGACGTTGTTGCCGGATTCCGCTCTGTGCGACCCGAGTTGTCCCAGACTCGCTAAACGGGGGCACAAAAAGAACCGCCGACGGCGAGTTCGCTCTCGCTGCCTGATCCTTTCAGGGAGTAGAGAGTCATCGTGACCAGCAATGGCGCACGGGGCCTGACCAGCGCAGCCCGGCAACAGAAGCGTTGGTGACCGCAGGGACAGACCGCTGACGGTGTGAAAGAACACTGACATCTGGGAAAGACCAGGCGGAGGGGTGGCAACACCCAGCTGACCCGGCAGCCCGGCTTCCGTAAGCCGGAGTCTCGGGAATGGTCGTAGCGCAGTCGGTGTCACTTCAGCGGACGGGGGTTCGATTCCCCCCAGCTCCACGCCGCAGTGACCGTTCATCGTTCGCTGCGAGCCGGAACTAGCGGCTCGCAGCACCGCAATTCTGAGCGACAGACGTCCCGTTGGCCCGACCTAACGCCATTCATACTCCCCACCTGACCTCCGGCGAGCACCCTGCCAGGGGCATCTGAACGCCGCTCGACTACTCCGACGGATAGAGCACCACCAGGTGGGTGGCATGGTCGTGAGCCATGGGTAGGTTGGCCTCATGCAGCAGTGCCAGAGCTGTGGGATGCCACTTCTGACGAAGAAGGCTGGTGACTGTCGTGGGACAGAAGCTGATGGCAGCAAGAGTGAGAAGTGGTGTCGGCTCTGCTACGTCAACGGGCGCTTCACGAATCCGGACTGCACGGTCGAAGAGATGATTCAGGTCGTGGACGGCGCTCTTCTCCAGGACAAGTCATCCTTTCTCCTGCGCTGGATGGCTCGGCGACAAGTACCGAGGCTCGAGCGCTGGCGCTGAGCGCCTCCGCGGTTCTCGCTGTTCTTCAGAGGGCAAGTCGGTCCCGCCTGCAAAAGTGGCCATTTGGGGGTGTCCCCGACGTTGATCGAGGCTGCTAATCCCTTCGACCAAGTTGGTTGGCCCCACGGTGGAGGTGACGTCGTCTGGAAGGGCGCGCGTGGAACTACCCGGCCCGCCATGTCGCTGACCGTGACTCAGATGGCAACACCGGGTCGTCCGACCGCTTTGCGGCTATACACATAGGGGTGAGTATCGACGAGCGTGCCAAAGCCAACCCTTACCTCGAGGGGAACTACGCCCCCATCGCTGACGAGGTCACGGCGATTGACCTTGAGGTCATTGGTGATCTGCCAAGCGACCTCAATGGCCGTTACCTGCGCAACGGACCCAACCCGATTTCTGAGGTCGACCCGGCCGTCCATCACTGGTTCCTTGGCGACGGCATGGTCCACGGAGTTTGCCTTCGTGACGGTCGAGCCGAGTGGTATCGCAATCGCTACGTCGGATCATCGAGTGTGAGCGCGGCTCGAGGACTGCCCGACATTCCCGGTCGCAACTGGAACAACAACCCCCTGGGTCCGAACACCAACGTCGGCGGTTTCGCCGGCACCACCTGGGCCATGGTGGAGGCCGGCGGCTGCCCGGTGGAGCTGACCGACGAACTCGAGACGGTTGGCCGCAACGACTTCTACGGCACCCTCCCTGGAGCCTTCACCGCCCACCCCAAGTTCGACCCCGCCACCGGGGAGATGCACGCCATGGCCTACGCCTGGGCCGACTGGCTCGACCACATCCAGTACGTCCGCGTCGGGGCCGACGGCCGGGTGAACCGCACGGTCGACATTCCCCTGCCGGGCATGTCCATGGTGCACGACATGTCGATCACCGATCGCTACGTCGTGGTGTACGACCAGCCGGTGCTCGTGGACGTCGACCTCGCCTTCGCCGGTCGGGTGTTCCCGTTCCGCTGGAACGAGGACTACGGCAACCGGGTGGGGCTTCT
>JALRFT010000182.1 GCA_023261915.1 Acidimicrobiales bacterium
CCTCGTAGCACTGGAGGCGAATCAAGCGCGCTCCGGACATCTCGGCCACCGACTTGGCCAGCTGGGTCTTACCCGTACCGGCCGGTCCTTCCACCAGCACCGGCTTGCCGAGTCGATCGGCGAGATGCACGACCCCGGCGATCCCCTCATCAGCGAGGTAGTTGACACCGGCGAGTCGACTGCGGACGTCACCAACGGACTCAAAGCGATGGGCCATTTCCCTACCCTACCGGTGCCCTTGACCGCAGGGTCAATGCAGGCCGACGACCTAGCCGCGTACCTGTCCGTCACCAAAGACCACGTATTTCGCCGTGGTCAACTCCCGCAGTGCCATGGGGCCACGGGCATGGAGTTTCTGGGTGGAGATGCCGATCTCGGCACCGAAACCGAACTCCTCACCGTCGACGAAGCGGGTGGAGGCATTCACGAGTACGGCGGCGGCATCGACCTCTCGGGTGAAACGCTCTGCCGAGTGAAGATCCTCCGTCACGATGGCCTCGCTGTGCCCGGAGGTATACCGCCGGATGTGGTCGATGGCACCGTCGAGATCGTCCACGACAGCGACGGAGATGCGCAGATCCAAGAACTCCGTGGCGTAGGCCTCGTCGTCGGCGACACCGGCGCGCGGCACGAGAGCCCGGGTGCGGTCATCGCCGAGGAGGTCGACCCCATCGAGGGCGGTGGCGATGCGGGGAAGGAAAGTGTCAGCGACCGCAGAATGCACGAGGAGCGTCTCCGCCGCATTGCAGACTGACGGTCGTTGCATCTTGGCATTCACCACGATGCGCTCGGCCATGTCCAGGTCCGCCGAGGCGTCGACATAGATGTGACAGTTCCCGTCTCCGTCGATCACGTAGGGAACCGAGGCGTGCTCGAGAATCGAGCCAATGAGCGCCGGGCCGCCACGGGGAATCAGGCAGTCGACAATGCCGCGAAGCTGCATGAAGGCCACGGCCGCCTGGCGGGAGGTGTCCTCGAGAAGAGCGACTGCGTCCTCGGGCAGACCCACCGACGCCACCGCCCGGCGCAGGACCTCAGTGATGGCTCGATTTGAGTCGATCGCCCCCGACGACCCACGAAGGAATGCCGCGTTGCCCGACTTCAGACAGAGACCTGCCGCATCGGAAGTGACGTTGGGACGGTTCTCATAGATGATCGCCACCACTCCGAGAGGCACTCGCACCTGTTGGATGCGGAGGCCGTTGGGTCGCACCCAGCCACCTAGGACCTCCCCGACCGGGTCCGGAAGGGATGCCACCTGGCGCAGGCCGCCCGCCATGGCTGAAACCCGCCCGTTATCGAGTCGTAGCCGGTCGATAACCGTTGGACTGACGCCATCCGCCTCGGCGCGCTCAACGTCAACAGCGTTGGCGGACAGCACCTGTTCGGCCGCAGCCTCCAAGGCATCCGCAGCGGCGATCAGAGCAGCGTCACGCTGGCGTGAGGGGGCGGTGGCCACGATTCGGGAGGCTTCACGGACCCGCCGACCAAGCGCAGCGACGTCGGCGATGACTGGATCAGAACTGACCATGGGATTGCTCACGGCGGCGATGCTACCGGGTCCCTCCATGTGGGTGAGAGTCGCCACGGAGCGGCGGTGAGCCATCTGCGGACCCGTGGGGGCTACCTTGCTGGCGTGGACGGCACTCCCGAGGGGGCACAGACACCGGGAACGGCAGGCACGTCCCGACTCCTGCGCTCCTCGGCAGTCGTGACCGCCGGAACCGGCCTGAGCAGAGCCACCGGGCTGCTGCGCACCGTGATGATCGCCGTGGTCCTCACCACGGGTCTCGCCGATGCCTACAACCTGGCCAATACCGCCCCGAATGTCGTCTACGACCTCATCATCGGCGGAATCCTCGCCGCCACCCTGGTCCCGGTACTCGTCACGGCCACCGAGGAAAACGACACCAAAGCCCTCAATGCCGTTGCCACCGTCATCAGCACGGCTCTCGTCGCCGTCACCGCCATCGGGCTATTCGCCGCCCCGTGGATCGTGCAGATGTACACGTTCACCCTCGATGATGCCGCCCGAGCGACCCAGGAGGCGGTCGCCGTCCCACTCCTGCGCCTCTTCATCCCCCAGGTGCTCTTCTACGGCCTGACGGCACTCTTCTCAGCCCTGCTGAACGCCCGCCGGCGATTCGCGGCTGCCGCATTCGCTCCCGCGCTCAACAACATCGTGGTGATCCTCGTGCTGTTGGCAGTGAGCCGTGTCAGCGGTGGCACGCCGACCAGTGACGAGGTCCTCGGTGATCCGGTGCTGCTGTGGCTCCTCGGCGCCGGCACCACGGTCGGTATTGCGGCCATGGCCCTCGTGCTCATCCCAGCGATGCGGCGATCCGGTCTGCATCTTCGCTGGAGTCCGGACTGGCGCAACCCGGCGGTGAGCCGCATCGTCCGGCTGTCGGGATGGACATTCGGCTACGTGATCGTCAACCAGATCGGTTTCGTGGTGCTGCTCGCCCTCGCCAACGGAGCCGCTCCCGATGGTGGTCTCTCGGCTTACTCCTACTCCTATCTGTTCTTCCAACTCCCCTATGGCCTATTCGCTGTCGCCGTCATGACCGCTTTTCTTCCCGAGCTCTCAAGTGCATTCGACCGCCACGACACCCAAGCCTTCCGACTCCAGTTCAGTCGGGGGCTTCGACTGCTCCTCGTCGTGATTTTTCCGTCGGCTGTGCTCTACCTGACGCTGGCGACACCGCTCGTCAGCGTGGTGTTCGGCTACGGCAACTTCACCGCCACTTCGGCCTCACTCACTGCGGGCGCGCTCGCCGTATTCGGCGCCGCCCTTCCCGCGTTCGCCGTGTTCATGTACACCACCATCGGCTTCTATGCCCGCAAGGACACCCGAGTCCCGTTCCTCGTGACGCTGGCGCGAACGGCAGTCATGGTGGCAATCGTGTGGCCCCTCGCCGAAGCGTTCGGCCTTCCCGGAGTCGTGGTCGCCTTTGCCATATCGATCGCCATTGGCGCAGTGTTGGCACTCGTGGTGCTCAGGTCCCGTCTCGGGCACCTCCTGACCGGCGGGACGCTCGGCACCATCGGGCGTTCGGCGCTCGCTGCCCTCGTCATGCTCGCAGCCACCGCCGGCGCATCACGTTGGCTGGGTGCCGGCGCTGACGGCCCGGGAAGCGCTGCCACTGTGGTGATTGTCGGCACCGTCGGCACCGTCACCTATCTCGTGATGCTGGCCGTCACCCGCTCCGATGACCTGCGCTGGGGAGTCGACTGGGCCCGCCGCCGGTTCCGAACCTCGTCTGCTCGGTAGGCTGCGGCCATGTTCTCAGCTCTGAAGCGCTGGTGGCGCTACCTCGCAACCAAGGTCGGCGTGTCCCTCGACCAGCGGGCCGACCCCGCAATCCAGCTCGAACAGGCCATGACTGAGGCCCAGAACCAGCATCGACTCCTGCGAGATCAGGCCGCCAACGTCATTGCCAACCAAAAGCAGGCCGAACTGCGGCTGACCCGGGACCTCGACGAGTACGAGCGAACCATGGCCAGCACCCGTCAGGCGCTGACGATGGCTGCCGAGGCGTCTGCCAGCGGGGATGGCGAACGGGCCGCCGACTTCACCCGGGCGGCCGAATCGTTCGCCTCTCAACTAGTCCAGCTCGAACAGCAGATTGAGGACGACAAGGGACTGGTACTCGCGGCCACCGAGGCCTCCGCCCAGGCCAAGGCTGCCGTTGAACGCAACGCCGAGATCCTCAAGGAGACACTTGCTCAGCGTCAGAAGCTCCTGAGCCAGCTTGATCAGGCCAAGATGCAGGAGCAGATCAACGCCGCCGTGTCAGCCGTCCGCGATACATCGGGTACTGACACTCCTACCGTCGAGCAGGTCCGCCGCGATATCGAAGCCCGCTACGCCCGGGCCAAGGGGATGTCAGAGTTGAACGAACTCGACACGGACACGACGATGCGTGAGGTGGAGGCGGCGTCGCGTACCTCACTCGCCAGCGAGCGGCTCAATGAGATTCGGGCGGCCCTAGCCATCTCGACACCCGCCACTCCGGAGCTTGCCGAGACCTCACCGTCGCCACCGCCAGAGGACGCGTGATCTTTCGCCAACCACGCGTCTGGCTGATGCCGCCCTGTCAGGATGGGACGACGACGAGGTCGTCGAGATGAATGACGCAGGCATCGAGGCCGGCCTCAATTTCTGAAGAGCGCCGTCCCGCCACAACCCTGATGGCGTCAGCGTCCTGGGTGACGAGTCCCTTGGCCACCACACCACTGGGGCCGACGACTTCGACAGGTTCCATGGCGGCGAAGGCTCCCTCCACGGCCACGACCCCCGCAGCCAGCAGGGAGGCCGTCCCCGTGCGCACCGCCCGCTCCGCCCCCTCATCAATGATGATGCGGCCAGCCGATCCGACGGCGAAGGCGATCCACAACTTGCGGGCCGGCAAGCGGCGGTCGTGGGGGCGAACGACGGTGCCGACCTCCGGGGCTCCGTCAATGGCGTCAGCGAGCACGCCGGGGCGTTGCGAGGAGGCAATCACGGTTCGCACTCCGGTCCACGCCGCCAACTTGGCGGCCGCCAGTTTGGAGGCCATCCCGCCCGATCCCCGGGTCGTTCCCGCTCCCCCGGCGACCTGCTCGAGAGCATGGTCAACCTCAATGATCTCCGTGATCAGCGAAGCGCTCTCATCGAGGCGGGGATCGGCGGTGAGAACCCCGTCAGTGTCGGTGAGTAGCACCAGCACCTCGGCGTCCACGAGATGGGCGACCAGTGCAGCGAGACGATCGTTGTCTCCGAAGCGGATCTCATCATCAGCGACGGCATCGTTCTCGTTGACGACGGGAACCACACCGAGCTCAAGAAGCCGCAGCAAGGTCTGGCGAGCCTTGAGGTACTGGGTACGCACCATGAAATCGAGGGGGGCGAGGAGGACCTGACCGGGCAGGAGATCGTGACGACCGAGTGACTCGCCGTAGGCGGCCATGAGTTGGCTCTGCCCGACGGCCGACACGGCTTGCAGGGTTAATGCGTCCTTTGGACGCTGGTCACCGAGTCCGAGCAGCGGCAATCCGGCCGCGATGGCCCCGGAGGTCACCACCACCACGCCATGACCAGCCTGGCGGGCTGCGGCCACCTGGGCGCAGAGCGACTCGATGGCATCGATTTGCAGCAGCCCACTGTCATCGGTGATCGACGAGGTTCCAATCTTGGCTACGACGGTCGACATCAGTCCTCCGGTTCGTACTCAAACTCAAGGGTGCCGATGATCACGATGTCCCCTGATCCTGCCCCGGCCCGACCGAGTGCCCGGTGGACCCCCAGTTTGCGCAGACGACTCCACGCTTCGTCCAAGGCGTTTGGGTTGGTGAGGTCGTTGAACGCCACTGCCCGTTCAGCTTGTCGACCGATCACCCGGAACGAACCGTCATCGAGACGTTCCACCCGAACCCCCTCGGCCGCCGGTCGGTGCACAATGAACGCCGACGGTTCCGGCTCATTCAACCGGGCGGCACGGACCATCTCGGCCATTTTGCCCGTCAGTGCGGCAATGCCCTCGCCGGTGACGGAGGAGATGACTTGGTCAAGACCATCCATGGCTGTGGGGTCGATGTCGATACCGGCAACGTCGGCCTTCGATCCCACCACGAGTCGCGGTCGGTCAACGAGCTCCGGGCGATACCGGCTGAGTTCAGTGAGCAGGACCTGGAGCTGTTCGTGGGGAGTTGCAGGGGCACCGTCGGAGAGATCCACGAGGATCACGAGCACCCGGGTGCGTTCAATGTGGCGCAGGAAGCGATGGCCGAGTCCCTTGCCTTCGCTCGCACCCTCAATGAGGCCGGGGATGTCCGCCACCACGAATTCGGTGCCATCCTCGAGACGGACGACACCTAGTTGAGGCTCAAGCGTGGTGAAGGGGTAGTCGGCAATTCGTGGACGGGCAGCCGACAGGCGGGAGATGAGGGTGCTCTTGCCGACATTGGGATAGCCGACGAGCGCCACGTCGGCCATGAGTCGGATCTCGAGGCGCAGCCAGAACTCCTCCCCCGGCTCGCCCTGTTCAGCAAAATTGGGTGCACGACGACGGTTCGACAAGAAGCGGGCGTTGCCCCGACCTCCACGTCCGCCCTCGGCGGCAAGGTAGCGGTCGCCGTGACGGACAAGATCGGCGAGCAGGGTGCCGTCGTTGCTCATGACGACCGTGCCCTCAGGCACCGCCACCAAAAGGTCGGCGCCCCCGGCACCATGGCGCTTCTTGCCCTGGCCGTGTGTGCCGTTGCCCGCAATGCGGTGGGGGTGGTCACTGAACGCCAGAAGTGAGGCCACATTGCGATCGGCGACGAGCCAGACATCGCCGCCAGAGCCCCCGTCACCGCCGTCAGGACCGCCGCGGGGCACGTGGGCTTCACGCCGGAACGAGACACATCCCGCTCCGCCGCGGCCACCTCGGGCGCACAGTTGCGCTTCGTCTACGAATCCCGACACTCCCAGAGCCTACGGGCGACTGGACCCACCGCCGGCCACCTTTGACTACTGCCGCTCCTCAGCGCACCAGCCGCACTGGTTGGCCGCCGATGCGAACCCCCCAGGTCGTGCGGTCACTGACCGTCCGTCCCGCACACGTCCCGTAGCGCACCCGCCACCAGGATCGGCCCAGATAGGCGGCATCGAGGTCGGCCGGCAGGGGGATGGTGAGCCGCACCATGCGGTCGTTGTACTTGGACGAGGAGTAGCGCCCGTTCCCTGCCTGCAGGTTCCCTCCGCCACAGGCGTCGCCCGTGGTCAGCCCTCTCGTGTCGAGACTTCCACCGGCCGACACCCTGCCGGTGAAACCGCCCGTCGGCGGCAGGTCACCGGCCACCTGGTCGACGGCCCACGAGAACCCCACCGCCCGCCCCAGGGGGTCGAGGACCTGCAGCGAAACCGAGCCCTCACCGATGTCGAACAGTGAGACCTCCATGACACCGCCAGCATGCTCGGGCCCGACGCCGGCGAGGTAGAACGCTGGCTGGGAGCCGACACCGCCGACGAAGACACCCATCCACTCCTCGGCGTAGATCTGGACACATCGATTGACGTCATGACCAACAGCCGGATCGTACGGGTCCGTTGAACAAGGGGTGAACGCCCCCAACGACGAACGAGCTCCTGATCGGGCTCGCAGAGAGAACGCATTCCGCGTGTGTTGGGCGGTCGGGGATGCTCCCGTGGTCGAGATCTCGACGGTGTAGCGGGCGCCCGGCACGGGGTTGGTGATGGTCGCCAGATTGCACCACCGCCGCGCCCACGAGCCGGCGCCACATTCATATCCGGCGGGCAGCACGGCGCTATCACTGCAGAACCAGCCTGAGGGGAAGAGTCGATCGACGAGGACCGCTGCTGGTTGATCGTCAGAGACAACGAGGTCTCGCTCTCGGACCACGATCCGCGTGTTGAACGGGCCCGTGTCATCTCCACCGTCGCCCGGTGAGGTTACGCAGCGGGGGGCGTCGTAGATCTGCAATGTGAACGGCCCCCCGGAGTAGGTGCTCGGGACCTCAGCGACCACCCGATAGCCCGACGGATCATGAGAGGGAGAGAGGCGCACGGACGGGTCAGCTGAGGGTAAACAGCCGCGCCACCGTCGGTCACCGGTCGGGGGGTTGGCCGAGTCGTAGTTCGCCATGCTCTGCGGCAACAGCCAGTCGCCATGTTCGCGGCCGGCGCAAGGGCCACTGACCGCCAGCCAGAAGTCTTCAGCAGCGGTGTCCGGCACCCCGGGCAGACCGGTGTAGGGATCATCACTGCGAGCCAGACCTGCGGTCCCCAGGAAGTTGCGGGGACTGCCGAGGGCAACGGGAGCGACGAATTCGGCCACTGCCCGACGGGTGAGCACGGGGGGCGAAAGAAACGGTACTGACAGGCCGCCGCCCCCGGATCGATCCGTGACGGTTGCCTCGACCAGCGAGGGGCTGAGACGACTCATGGCCACCTCGAGATCAGCACCCCCATCATTGAGCCCAGCAGTCGTGAGCCCTCGACTCACCATCTCGGACTCATCGGGCAGACCAGACACGCCGGCGAGGGCGGCGGCGTCAGCCACACGCTGCAGGGTGGCCCCCTTGGCCTGCCAGACGGCTACATCAACAGCGAGCGCCGAGACGACGAGGAGAGGAATGAGCGCCACGGAGACCAGTGCCAACACGTAGCCCTCGTCGCTCCTCGATCGCGCCATTTCAGTCCACCCTCGGGTCGAGGGCAGCGACAGCAGTGGCAGTCAGGGCCGCCCCCGACGACAGCACCCCGAGACCCGAAGGATCGAGCTCGGCCTCAATGCGAATACCAACCAGTTGGAGTTCCCCGGAATTGTGCTCCCGGGTGGCAGGACACCACGCGGCTTCCCACGAACCCGATGCACACCCTGCGGACGGACCGGCACCCTCGGAGACCGCTGCGAGGTGGGCGGGGCCAAAGATGTTGCAGACCCCGGCGACGCCAGCCGCTACTGCGTTCGGGGGTGCCGGCTGGTCACAGCCGGACGGCAAGTCCCCCGTGCCGGGTTGCGGCCGGAAGACGACCAGTCGCTGCAGGCGAAGCGTCGGAGCGTCAGCCAGCGTGGCGGCAAGTCCCATCAACAGTGAGGTATCAGAGACCACGCTGGGGCTCGACGCCCCTGACGCCCGAGCCAGAGAGCGGGCGGCATGGTCAAGGGTGGTCGTTGCGCCCATGGTCGATGCCACCCGAACCACGCCGCTGATCAGTGTGGTGAGGAGCACAACGAAGATCGCGGTCTCCACCAAGACCGCCCCCCGTTCGGATCGAGAGGGCCGGGGTCCCAATCGCTCACCCATGGGCGACGAGGCCTGATTCGAGAAGTGCGCTGGCAGCCACCTCCACCTCGGAGGTCCGACGAAGGCCCGGCACACTCCATTGCGGCCGGTATCGAATCAGAACAGCCACGGCGCCCTGCTGTGAACCCGGTGGCCGCTCCCACCAACACCCCCCGCTGCTACACGAGACTCCCGGATCAGCCAGATTGATCACATCACAGAGATCTCCCACCGACGGGCCAGTGCCGGTCCGGCAACCTGACGGCACCTGGTCTACAAGTGGCAGCAGGCTGTCGGTGGGGGCGAAGACCACAACACGACTGATCCGCTCTGGCGACATGGCCGCCAGCGACCCTCGCACTGCCGCAGCCACTCCTGCGGCTCCCGCAAGACTTCGACCATCACCCGCAGCCGAGTCCTGTCCGGTCGGTTGGAGGGCGGCGGTCCGGGCGGCGGATTCGACGGCGTCACGAACCACGAGGTCGTCGTGCCAACCGAGGGCCGTCTGCACCAGTCCGACGAGGAGCACCAATACGACCGGAAGACTGAGTGCAGCCTCAACTAGCACCGCTCCCCGATCAGGATCTTGGCTCCGTGACATCACCGTGAAACGCTCAACGGCGACCCACAGGACTCGGGTGCCGGTCGCACCGCCACACAGTTGCGCTCTTGTTCTAGGGATTCGGCGGACCCGAGTTGGAGCATCCCGAGCCCTGACATGGCTGCGCTCACGAGAAGTGCCAACAGGAGGCCGTACTCAATGAGAGCGACGCCCAGATCGGGCCGACGCCCACCACCCGCTCGCCACCTTCCATCTGGTGCACGCACGAGGGGACCCCCACGAATCACCGACAATGGTCGTCCGGCGGGAGCAGGCGCTCCGATGAATTACCCGACGGGTGAGGAACCCGGGACGCGTGAGGTTAACGGTGAGGAAGTGAGGAACTACCGCCGACGCCTGACGGCGTCAGCGTCACGACCGTTGGTGGTCAGGTCGGAATGACGTTGACAACCCGTCGACCGCGACGGGTGCCGAACTGAATACTGCCGTCAACGGTCGCAAACAGGGTGTCGTCACCGCCACGACCAACGTTCTCCCCCGGATGGAACCGGGTGCCACGCTGGCGCACGATGATCGAACCCGCCGTGGCAACCTGACCGTCGAACAACTTCACGCCAAGGCGCTGGGACCGGGAATCACGACCATTGCGGGTTGAACCGCCACCCTTTGTCTTTGACATGTCCTACCCCTTGGTGATGCCGGTGATCTCGACGCTGTCGTAGGCCTGACGATGACCCCAGCGTCGACGGTTGTTCGACTTGTTCTTGTAGGTGAAGCCGGTGATCTTCGGGCCCTTGAGGCTGCCGACCACTTTGGCGGTCACGGTGACACCGGCGAGTTGGGAAGCGGTGGCGAGAACGGTGGAGCCGTCCACGAGGAGGACCGGGTCGAGGTTGACGACGTCGCCTTCTGACGCGCCGAGGAGCTCGACGGCGAGGGTGTCGCCTTCGGCAACCCGATACTGCTTTCCACCTGAGGCAATGACTGCGTACATGAGTCTCCTACCTTACCGGCTGAGGCCGCTCGGCCACCAGTTGGCCCCGACGAACCCAGTCCTGGGGCTCACGAGCCACCGAGGAGCGCCGGGTCGACGATCACACCCCGCCCGTCGCACTCGGGACAAGCTCCCGAGACCGACTCGAGGAGGCTCTCGCCGATCCGCTTTCGGGTCATTTCGACGAGGCCGAGTTCCGAGATCTCAAAAACCTGGGTACGGGTCTTGTCCCGCGACAGCGCATCGCGGAACGATCGCACGACATTGTCCCGATTGGCCTTCACCTCCATGTCGATGAAGTCGATGACGATGATTCCACCGACGTTTCGAAGCCGAAGCTGCCGGGCGATCTCCTCGGCCGCCTCGAGGTTGTTGCGAAAGACCGTCTCTTCCAGGCTTGACGATCCCACGTTCTTGCCCGTATTCACATCGATCACCGTGAGGGCTTCGGTGTGCTCGATGATGAGGGAGCCGCCTGAGGGCAGCCAGACCTTGCGGTCGAGGGCCTTGTGCAGTTGCTCGTGAACGTGGTGGCGCTCGTACAGCGGAAGCGTCTCCACCTCCCGATCGTAGAGACTGACCCGGTCGGCCAACTCGGGCGAGATGGCGGCGACGTAGCCGTGAACCTGCTCGAAGAGGGCTCGATCGTCAATGACGATGCTTCGGTAGTCGGTGTTGAACTCTTCACGGATCACCCGGAGGGCCAGGTCCGGCTCCCGGTACAGCAGCGAACCCGGTTTAGCCTTGGCGGCGAGCTCGGTGATCTGCTCGGCCTGATGCACGAGGTTGGCGACATCCCGCTCAATCTCCTCGGCCGTGACGTTCTCCGCTGCCGTCCGCACGATGATGCCGTGGTTGGCCGGTCGCACTCGGTCCAACACGCCCCGCAGACGTTTGCGCTCCCCGTCAGGCAACCGCTTGGAGATGCCATAGGTGGAGCTGTTGGGGATGAGCACCACGAAGCGACCGGGGAGGGAAACCTCCTGAGTCAGACGTGCACCCTTGTGGCCGATGGGGTTCTTGGTGACCTGGCAGAGGATGGTCTGCTTGGGCCGGAGGATCTGCTCGATGCGGGGGTTGGTCCCCTTGGCTTCAACGTCCTCGGCGTCGTATTGGACATCGCCGCGGTAGAGCACGGCGTTCTTGGGCGTCCCGATGTCCACGAACGCTGCTTCCATCCCCGGAAGGACGTTCTGGACCTGACCCAGATAGATGTTGCCGTGAATTTGGGAGATGTCGTCAGCGGGCCGGGAAACGAAATGTTCGATGAGACTGCGTCCCTCGAGCACTGCGATCTGGGTCGCCTCGGGACGCACGCTCACCAACATGGTGTAGCGGCCCACCGGCCGACCCTTGCGCTCGCGACCCCGACGACGCTCACGATCACGTTCGGTGAGATCGACTGGTGCTGCGGTGAGGGCCTCGACGGGGGTCACCGTCTCCCCTCCTCCACCCTGGGCTCCAGTCCCCGATCCGCTCCTAGATCGGTTCCGGCGCCGGTTCCGGTTCCGGTTTCTCGACCGACCCCCTCCGGACCCCGTCTTGGTCTCCTCACCCGACTGTTCGGGTGCACCGGTTGGCTGAGGTTGGGGGATCATCGACGGGGGAATGCGGTCCCCAATCTTCGGCCTCCCAACCAGCACCCGTTCGGCGACCTCAGGGTCAAGAACGCGTCCCTCTCGCATCGGTTCAGGAAGCTCGTCGGGGTTTCGACCGACCCCGGGGGTTGCTGCCGGCTCCGACCCCGACACACGCTCGACTGGTCGAGCGTCACCGGTCTGAGGGGCAGCCGGTGCGGCAGGTTCAGTCTCCCTGCCACGATCACCGCCACCCGAGCCCGCGGGCGGGTCAATCTGGCGTTCACGCTGAGGAGTGCGCTGTTGCCCGCTACTGCCGGGCTCGGTGTTGGATGGTTCAGATTTTCCAGTGCGCTCAGCGCCAACTTCGGGGCTGGTGCCCGCTGCCCCCGTGGGGCCAGACACGATCTCTTCGTCCATGACGTGTTTCCCTTCTCATGACGCCTGCCTTCCAGCAAGCGCAGGAGCAGTCGTCACCGACAGGGGTTCCTGTCGGGAGCCTGCTCCCTCGATCCATTGGTGAGTTCGACATACCCGATGGGCGGTTGCCGTCGGCGCCAACAACCCAATGAGTTCCATGACTTTGAGTCCCGGCGGCGCAGTGGCCAGATCCAGGTTCAGTGACGTCCCGGCCTCCCAGCCGGGCAAGAGACACGGGCCGACGACCGTGAGTGACTCCACCGAGGGACGGACGTTGACCTCTGTCACGCGCTCGTCCCGAGTCCGTTCGATGATGACCTCGTTCGAGCCGAGGTACTGCTCCACCGAGTCCGCAATGGCCGATGGCGACACCTCATCGAGATGAATGATCCAGCTGCACGAGGCAACGGCGGCTTGCAGCGACGGCTGACGTCCAATCGGGGCTGCGGCTTGCACGTCGACCCCCACTGGGAGAAACGAGTCAAGACAGGCGCTCAGCATG
>JALRFT010000205.1 GCA_023261915.1 Acidimicrobiales bacterium
TCGCCGGCATCGACCACTGCGGCGTGGGCGCGGACACCGAGATCACCGATGGCGGCGGCGGTCGCCTCGACTTGTTCGACAGTGCGTGACCACACCACCACGTCGGCGCCAGCCTCGGCGAGGGCCAGCGCACTGGCAGCCCCGATGCCCCGTCCGGCCCCCGAAACCAGCGCGACTTTGCCATCCAGTCGGAACCGGTCGGTCACCCCCACGGCAGCCCCCTCATGTTTCCGGTGCGGTTCACACCAGCCACCGTGACAACGCGTCGACGACACAGACCGGTCGTTCGGTGGCATCACATTCCACGGTGATGCGCATCGTGGTCTGCAGGCCACCGGAAACGTCATCGGCGGCGAGAAGCTCAACGGAGGCGCGCACCGCGGACCCAACGGGAACGGCGGCGGGGAACCGGACGCGGTCCACGCCGTAGTTCACACCCGCAGAGAATCCGCGCACCTCAACGATCCGGGGCAGAAACCAGTTGGTGAGCGCGAGGGTGAGGTAGCCGTGGGCGATGGTGCCGCCGTAAGGACCGTCCGCTGCGCGTGCCGGATCGGTGTGGATCCACTGGTGATCTCCGGTGGCATCGGCGAACAGGTCGACCCGCGCCTGATCGACGTCCAACCAGTCGCTGGTCCCCAGGTTCGTGCCAACGGCAGCCCGGACCGCTTCGGGCCCATCGAGCACCAGCGGGCCTGACTCGTTCACGCCCGTTCCCCGGTGGCCGAGCGACTGGCGCCGAGCGAGTCGAGGACGGCTCCCGCCTCATCCACGATCCGTTCGACGAGATCGGCACAGGTCGGCAGGTCGGTGATGACGCCGACCACCTGGCCGCTGGCCATCACCCCCGATCCGGTGTTGCCGTCGACGAGCGATGCCTTCAGGAGCATCGGGGTGTTGGCCGCCATGAGCATCTGGGTCCAGGTCAGGTCCATCGACGCCCGCATGGCCCGACCCTCCCGAAACATCTGTCGCAGCGAGAGGCCGGTCATGGAGCGGAACCGCAAGGCGTTGATCAGGGCGCGGGGCAGGGCGAGGAGCCGTCCCCGGCCGCTCTCGAGAGTGTCGACGAGATCGGTGCGCAACACCCGATGGGGTACCCCGTCGACCTGGGTGGTGACCACGGTCTCGGTGACGGACCGGGCCAGGTAGAACTCCTTGACGGCTTGGGGCACCGTGGAATCCGACGTGAGTAGGAAGCGGGTGCCCATGGCAATACCGTCCGCTCCCCACGCCAGCGCGGCGACAAGACCGCGACCGTCGAAGAACCCGCCGGCGGCGATGACCGGCACTCGGCCGGCCACCACATCAACGACCTGGGGGAGCAGCACGGTGGTGGGCACACTGCCGGTGTGGCCCCCGCCCTCTCCGCCCTGGACGAGGACGGCGTCGACACCCCAGTCGAGGACCTTCTCGGCATGGCGACGGGCGCCGACCGAAGGGATGACGACGACGCCGGCGTCCTTGAGCCGGCTGATCAGTTCAGGTTTGGGAGCCTGGGCGAAACTCGCCACCCGGACGCCTTCGTCAATGAGGAGCCCGATGCGGGCGTCAATGTCGGATGAGTCAGCTCGCAGATTGACCCCGAAAGGACGCATCGTGCGGGACTTCACGGCGGCAATGGCGACGGTCAGTTCGTCGAGGTCCATCGTGGCGCTGGCCAGAATGCCGAGCGCTCCCGCCTCGGCTGTGGCCGACACCAGTCGCGCCCCGGCCACCCACCCCATTCCGGTCTGCACGATGGGAACCTCCACCCCGACGAGGTCGCACAACGACGTGTGGAGCCGGGGATGCAGGTCAGGGTGACGGGTCGTCATCGTTCGGTGCTCGGCAGTTCCCGGTGGCGCAGCCCCCGGGGGTCGAGACGTTCGATGGCGGCGGCCTCGGCAGCGTCGGGGCCTCGGGAGGTGGGGACCCCGTCGGCAATGACGAGTTCGAAACCGGTGTTGGCGACAACGTCGTCGACGCTCACTCCGGGGTGCACACTGACGAGACGCATGCGGTTGTCGGGGGTCTCGAAGTCGAGGACGGCGAGGTTGGTGACCACCCGGGCGAGTCGATGGTGGGCACGAGCGTTGGGGTGGAGTTGGGCGGCCCGGTCGTATCCGATGCCACTCACCATGTCGACTGACGGGGTGAACACCCGCGAGGAGTGGCGGGGGATGAAGAAACTGGTGGCGTGGTTGATGGTGTTGCCCGGCCCGCCACGCACACCGAGCAACTGGGCCGATGGACGTTCCCACGGACCGATGTTGGCGATGTTGGAGTTCCCGTAGACGTCCATCTGCGACGCTCCCATCATCACGTGGCGACGACCGCCCCACAGCAGATCGAACACCGATCGGAACGGGATCCAGCCTTCGACCCCGGCACCGTCCGTGGCAGCCAGCGACGCCCCCACCGGCAGGTCCCCGTCGACGAAGAACGCCTCGCCGTCGCTGACCAACAGGTCAGGGGAGAACGTTGCCCGGGCGAGGCGAGCCCCGAGCATGGGCATGACCCCCATCCCCGAGGCGAAGATTTCGCCGTCGCCCCGAAACGCTTCGGCACACGCCACGGCGACCACATCGGCGAGCTGCACGTCGGTGCCGCTCATGATCCGGCCGCCTCGTCGCGCCACGCAGCCACGGCCTGCTGGTAAGCATCCTCGCTTCCGCTCAAGAAGCGGTCAGTGAACGTGGCCCAAGTAGCGGGGTCACCGGCCGCCTCTACGTACGCCTTCTGGAACTTCTCGTCGCGGCCGTAGTCAGGCTCACAACTCGTGAAGTGGGCGCCATTGGGAGATTCAACGACGCCGTCGACCATGGAGCGATTCACTCGCAGGGTCTGGAAGGGGCCGCCAGCGACGAGTTCGGCAGTGGGGACCACTCGCTCACAAGACACGAAACGACGTCCCGGTGCACAAGCGGAGAGGAACAGATCGTCGAAGTAAAGGTCGGGGCCGAGGTACTGGGCGTTGCCCCGCTGGTCGGCGCGATTGAGATGTACGAAGGCGGCGTCAAGGCGGATGGCGGGTACGGCGAGGAGTTCCTCACCGTCGTCGTAGGGGGACTGCACGGTACGCAGTCCCGGGTTGACCTCGGTGACCCCGCTGGCGAGCCCGGCGCGGGTTGGCAGGAACGGCAGTCGGAGTGATCCGGCGTACAGGGCCCACTGCAGCATGCCTTCGTCGTATTCGACTGGTTCGGCAAGGGTGCCGTTCTGGCGGGCCGCCCGGAAGTGCGGCTCTAGGGGAATCGAGTCAAGGGACACGAACCCATAGATGAGACGTTTCACTTTGCCGGCTGCGCACAGCAGGCCCACGTCAGGTCCGCCGTAGGAGACCACGGTGAGGTCCGTGACGTCGGTTCGCAGGAGGGCCCGCACGAGCGCCATCGGTTTGCGGCGGCTACCCCACCCACCGATGCCGAGGGTCATGCCCGAGACGATCGTGGCTGCCGCCTCGTCGGGTGACATCCGCTTGTCGGCGGTCATGTATCGCTGTCCTGGGAACTGCCTTCAGCCTTGTTGGTACCCGCGAAATCGTCGCGCAGTTCGTCGCTGACGCCACTGAGGTTCAACTCAAAGGTGAAGCCCTGTTCGAACCGGTAACTGCGCTTGGGATCCCAGGGGTCGATGCCGTTGAGACTCTCTTTTGCCGCCCTGATGACCGTGGGGGACTTCTCGGCGATCTGGCCGGCGAGACGCAGGGCGGCGTCGCGTAGGTCGTTGCGCCCGACGACCTCCCACACGCTGCCCCAGGCATGCAGTTCAGCGGCCGTTGCCCGGGAGGCGGTGTAGACCATGGCCCGCATCTTGTGCTGGGGGACCAGACGGGCGAGGTGGGTGGCAGCGCCGAGCGCACCCCGCTCAACCTCAGGCAGCGAGAACCACGCGTCATCGGAAGCCACGATGGCGTCACTGTTGCCGACGAGGCCGATCCCGCCACCGACACAGAACCCTTGGACGGCGCTGATGACGGGAACGGGGCAGTCGTACACGGCGGTGAAGGCTGCCGCGCATCCGCGGTTGGCACCGAGGAGGGCATCGAATCCGTCGGTGTGCTGCATCTCCTTGATGTCCACCCCGGCGTTGAACCCCTTGCCCTCGGCCCGCAGGACCACGACTCGGGTGGCGGGGTCGGCCCCGGCGGCAGTCACGGCCCCGGCCAAGTCGAACCACTCGTCAACGGTCAGTGCGTTGACCGGTGGGCAGTTCATGACCACTTCGACGATGCCGTCAGCGTTCTGGTGCGTTTCGATCCCCACGAGGCGGTGAGCCTACCCGTGATCTGATACCGCGTCAGATGCCCGTGAGCCTGCCGGGACGCGGGACTAGCGTGGCCCCATGGCCGTCACCATTGATCTTTCCGGTCGGATCGTGCTCGTCACGGGCGGCACCCGTGGGGTGGGGCGGGGAATCGCCCAGCGATTCGCTGAGGCCGGTGCCACCGTGGCGGTCGTAGCCCGCACGGCCGTTGATGACCTGCCATCGGACTGGACGTTTCACACGGCCGATCTTCGTGACGGGGACGCGGCATGGGCTGCTGTGGACGACGTCGTCGCCACCCATGGTGCCCTCGACATGCTCGTCAACAATGCCGGTGGGTCACCGCCATCGGACACGGCCACGGCATCACCGCGCTTCACCGAACGCATCGTGGCCCTCAACTTGTTGTCGGCTATTTACTGCTCGCAACGAGCCAACCACCACATGCAGGAGGCGGACGGTGGTGCCATTGTCAACGTCGCCAGCGTGGCGGGGCTCCGTCCTGCCCCCACCGTCGCCGCCTACGGCGCCGCCAAAGCTGGCCTGCTGTCGTTCACGGCCACCGCCGGTCAGGAATGGCTGCCCAAGGTCCGGGTGAACGCCGTGACCTGCGGGATGGTGCTCACTGAACAAGCGGCCCTCCACTACGGCGACGAGGAGGCGGTGGCGAGGGTGGCGGCCACCATTCCCGCCGGACGACTGGCGGCGCCTCACGACATCGGGGATGTCTGCGTGTGGTTGGCGTCACCGATGGCGTCGTATGTCAGCGGCGCCAACGTGGTGACGCACGGTGGTGGCGACCGACCGCCCTTCCTCGACGCGGCGGGCGGCTGAGGCGATCCCCAGCAACGAGGCCGTCAGGCCTCGGGCTGCGAGGAGCGCATCATGGCCCCGACTTCGGTGGCGATCCCTTCGGCCATGGCGATGACGTCGTCGAGGACCAACATGGAGTGGAAGCCATGGATCATGTCGTCGTAACAGCGATAGGTGGTTGCCACCCCGGCGCCGGCGAGGGCCTCGGCGTAGGCGCGACCGTCGTCGCGCAGCACGTCGAACCCGGCGGTGATGACGAGAGCGGGAGCGAGCCCATCGAGATCCTCGGCACACAGGGGTGACACCCGGGGGTCCGCCCAGGTCTCGGGGACGGGGGTGTAGGTATCACGAAACACACCGACGGCTTCGGTGGTGAGGCCGAAGCCGTCGGCGAAGATGGCGTAGGAGGGTGTGCGCATGGCCACATCGCCGAGCGGGTAGACGAGACACTGCATCTGAGGTTGGGTGATGCCGAGTCGCCGAGCCTCAAGACACACGACGGCGGCGAGGGTTGCGCCCGCTGAATCACCCATCACCCCGACGACACCGGGGGTGGTACCGAGTTCGTCGTGGTGGTCGAGGACCCATCGGTATGCAGCAACGCAGTCGTCGACAGCAGCAGGGAAGACGTGTTCGGGGGCGAGGCGGTAGTCGACGGCGACGACCACACAGTTGCTGCGCTCGGCGAGGAGTCGACACGTCGGGTCGTGGGTATCGAGATCACCGACGCAGAACCCGCCACCGTGGAAGAACACCACGGCCGGCAGTGCCCCCATCGCCGTCGCCGGGCGGTAGATGCGGACGGGGATGGAACCGTCATCGCCGGGCAGATGGCGGTCGGTGGCGAGCACCCCGCTGCGCACCGGTGACGAGAGTCGCACCACCGTGCGCATCTCTCGGCGGGACGTCACCCAATCGGTGTCGGCCGTCGTTGCACTGCGGCGGCCACCGATGGCCAGCAGAAGTTGGAGGCTCGGGTGGAGGCGCCGTCCGTCACGCCACAACGGTTCGCTTTGGCCGAGGAGGCGGAGGGGAATGCGCGGGTGGGCGAGCAGCCACCGGGCGAGGTGAGCGGTCAGGGAGCGTCGGTCGACGGGTGCGGTGGTCACGGGTGCTGTGAACTGGCACTGATGACCTCGCCGGTGAGGTACGAGCTGTAGGGGGAGGCGAGGAACACGATGATGTTGGCGATCTCCCACGGTTCAGCCGCCCGGCCGAAGGCCTCCCGGCTGGTGAGCTCGTCGAGAAGTTCGTCGCTCGTGACCTTGGCAAGATTGGCGTGCATGGCCAGTGACGGTGCCACGGCGTTCACCCGTACTCCGTGGGGCGCGGCCTCGATGGCAGTGCAGCGGGTGAGTGCCATCACGCCGGCCTTGGCCGCTGCGTAGTGGGCCTGACCCTGTTGGGCCCGCCAGCCGAGGACCGAGGCGTTGTTGACGATGACGCCTGAACCCCGGGGGTACATGTGCCCCAGCGCTGCGCGAGTGGTCTGGAATGTTCCTGTCAGGGTGACACCCAAGACGGCGTTCCACTGGTCGTCGGTCATCTCGTGCACTTCGGCGGTGCCGCCGAGTCCGGCGTTGTTCACGAGCACGTCAATCCCGCCGAGTTCGGCCGCGGCGGCATCCATGAGGGCCCGGACACTCGTGTCATCAGTGACGTCACAGGGGATGCCGGTCACTCCGAGTTCGGCGGCGGTCTCAGCGAGACGTCGCTCGTGGCGATCCGAGATCACGACCCGGGCACCTTCTTCGAGACAGCGCCGTGCCGTGGCCGACCCGATGCCGGAACCAGCTGCGGCGGTAACGACCACACCGAGTCCGTTGAGGAGTCCGTGACCGGGCACGTAGTCGGGTGGCGGATTCGTCATCGTGGCTCCCGGGGCAGGCCGAGCACACGCTCAGCGAGGATGTTGCGTTGAATCTCATTTGATCCGCCGTAGATCGTGTCGGCCCGTGTGAACAGGAAGAGGCGTTGGGCATTGGTGAGTTCGTAGGGGAACCCGTCAGCCACGGTGGCCGAGAGTCCTTCGAGGTCAACGAGCAACTCGCCGAGGTCGCGGTGCCACGTCCCCCAGAAGAGTTTCGAGATGCTGGCTTCCGGTCCGGGCACCCCGCCGGACATGGATCGCAGCGCGTTCCAGCGCATGAGTTGCAGACCGGTGTAGGTCCCAGCGAGACGCTGACGCATGAGCGGGTCATCGTTGAGACCCCGCCCCTGGGCGGTTTCGACGGCGGCGGCGTACTCCCGGGCGAAACCGACCTGCTGGGCGAGGGTGGACACACCTCGTTCGAGGGCGAGCAGTCCCATGGCCACGCGCCACCCGTCGCCCGGTTCACCCACCACGAGGTCGGCGGCGGCACGGGCATCGGTGAAGAACGTCTCGTTGAACTCGCCTCCGCCGGTGATCTGCTCGATGGGACGGACCTCAATACCGGGCTGGTCCATGGGGACCAGAAGGAAACTCAGACCCCGATTCCGTTCGGACCCCCGTTCGGTTCGGGCCACGACGAAACACCAGTGGCTGACGTGGGCGAGTGAGGTCCAGACTTTCTGGCCGTTGATCACCCACTCGCCATCAACGAGTTCGGCTCGAGTCTGGACTCCGGCGAGATCGCTGCCCGCTCCCGGTTCGCTGTATCCCTGGCACCACCGTTCGGTGCCCTCGAGGATGCCGGGAAGGAAACGTTGGCGCTGGGCCTCGGTGCCGTACTCGATCAATGTGGGTCCGAGAAGGTGCTCACCCATGTGGTTGACCCGGCCCGGGGCATTGGCTTTGGTGTACTCCTCGGCCCAGATCACCTGCTGGGCAATGCTCGCCCCGCGTCCACCGTGTTCGGCCGGCCAGCCAAGTCCGATCCATCCCGCCTCGCCGAGGATCTTCTCCCACTCGACACGAATGTCGAAACCAAACTCTTCGTCAGCGGGCCCACCTCGGCCGCCGAGTTCAGCGAACTCACCAACGACATTGGCGGTGAGCCACGCCTGGCACTGGGCGCGGAACTCATCGGGGTCGGAGGCCAGCTCGTCGGGAGCACGGCTGGTGTCGGCACCGACCGGGGCGGTCATGCGTTGGGCTTGTCCCCCGAGGCGGCCGCCTCGCGCATCTTGGCCACCATGTCGAGCATGGGGAGGCGCTCGGTACCGACCTGGGTGGGCAACCGTTCGGCGATTTCCTCGGGTGTCCAGCGGTGTCCCGCCCACATGGCACGAACCTCGCGGGGTTGGCTCCACACGGCGATCTTGTCCCCAACGACGGTGTAGACCTGTCCGGTCACCTCGCGGGCGGCATCGGACACGAGGTACACCGCCATCGGGGCGACATCCTCGGCGTCGCCAATCTCAGCGAGAGAGGAGGGCACGTTTGCACTCATGCGGGTGCGCGCTACCGGCGCAATCACGTTGGCCCGCACGCCGTAGCGCTCAAGGGCGACCGCCGCGGAGTACGACAGTGACACGATGCCGCCCTTGGCGGCGGCGTAGTTGGCCTGGGCCGTGGAGCCGAGTGCCCACACTCCAGAGGTGAACGCCACGAGCGCCCCGCCGCCTTCCTGCTTGCGCATCACTGCCGCCGCCGCCCGGTAGACGGTGAAGGTGCCCTTGAGGTGGACGCGTACGACGTCGTCCCATTCCTCTTCGGCCATGTTGAACAACATCCGTTCCCGGAGGATGCCGGCGACGCAGATGGCGCCGTCAATGCGGCCCCAGGTGTCGAGTGCGGCGGTGACGACCCCCGCACCCCCGTCCATGGTGGACACGTCACCGGCGATGGCGACGGCTTCACCTCCGGCGTCGGCGATCTCGGCCACGACGCCCGCTGCAACCTCGCTGGAAGGTTCGGCACCGTCCATGGCTACGCCGAAATCGGCGACCACGACACGGGCCCCCTCGGCGGCACACGCCAGAGCGACAGCTCGGCCGATCCCGCGGCCCGCTCCGGTGACCGCCACCACCTTGTCCTGCAGGAATCCGCTCAATTCGTCCCCCGTGGAGTGCTGGCGGCGCTGATGCCGCCCCGTCAATGGGCCCACGGTAGGAGAGAAACTCGCCCCGACCCGTATCTGATGGGCCGTCAGAACCTAGCATGGGGCTCTACAGGGCCTATCCTGCCAAACGCATCTGACGCATCGTCAGGTGGTGAGTTTGGGAGATCGGTCGCCTCGGGTGGGGTTGATTGGAGGACGAGATGTACCTGGCAGAGACACCGGAACAACAAGGTCTTCGCAAGGAGTTGCGGGAGTACTTCGCGGCGCTGCTCACCCCTGAGGTGCGGGCCGAGATCGGCGCCGGTGGGGAGGGGAGTGACCTCTTCCGACAGGTGTGTCGCCAGATGGGGATCGACGGCTGGCTGGGACTCGGTTGGCCCGTCGAGTTCGGCGGCCAGGGTCGTCCGGCCACCGACCAGTTCATCTTCTTCGACGAAGTGCAGCGGGCCCACGCTCCGTTCCCCTTCGTGACCGTCAACACGGTGGGCCCCGCCCTCATGGCTCACGGCACCGAAGAGCAGAAGGCCGAGTACCTCCCGAGGATTCTCAACGGAGAGGTGAACTTTGCCATTGGCTACACCGAGCCGGAGGCGGGGACGGACCTCGCCTCGCTGCGGACCTCGGCGGTTCTCGACGGTGACGAGTGGGTCATCAACGGCAACAAAGTGTACACGTCGGGTGCCAATCAGGCCGACTACATCTGGCTCGCCTGTCGCACCGACGTGGAGGCTCCCAAGCACCAGGGCATCTCGATCATCATCGTTCCCACTGACACGCCCGGGTTCTCGTGGACGCCCATCGTGACGGTCGGCGACGTCATGACTACCGCCACGTACTACTCCGACGTGCGTGTGCCCAAGGAGAACGTGGTCGGCGAGGTGAACACCGGCTGGAAGCTCATCACCATGCAGTTGAACCACGAGCGGGTCGGCTTGGCCGCACTCTCAGGTCTGACGGAGCGACTTCTCGACGACGTCACCGACTGGGCCAAGGTGACCCCCACGGCTGACGGAGCGGGGTGCGTGATCGATGTCCCGTGGGTGCAGGCTGATCTCGCTCGCTGCCGTGCCCTTCTCGACGCCACCCGGCTTATGACGTGGAAACTCGTCAAGGCCGTGAGTGACAACACTCTGGGTCCCGCTGAGGCATCAGGAGTGAAGGTGTTCGGTACCGAATCGGCTGTCGAGGTCTACCGGCTTCTCCAGGGTGTGCTCGGCGCCTCTGCTCATCTGCGTGATGGTTCGCCGGGAGCAGTGCTCCACGGTGAGGTCGAGCGGGCGGCCCGCGCCGCGCAGATCAACACTTTCGGTGGTGGCGTGAACGAGATCCAGCGGGAACTCGTCGCCACTGCAGGGCTGGGTCTCGCCCGCGGTCGGCGCTGAACGATCGGGCGGCGTCCCGGCGGGTCAGAGCCGCTGGATGATGGACCCGGTGGCGAGTGCGCCACCACAGCACATGGTCACGAGAGCGAACTCGCCGTCGCGCCGCTCAAGTTCGTGCAGGGCCGTGGTGATGAGACGGCTGCCGGTGGAACCCACCGGGTGACCGAGGGCAATGGCGCCGCCGTTGACGTTGACCTTGTTCATGAGGTCATCCTCGGTAACTCCGTTGACCTTGGCCCAGGACAAGACCACCGAGGCGAACGCTTCGTTGATCTCGACAATGTCGATGTCGTCCATGGTCATTCCCGTATCAGCGAACAGTTTCGCTGTGGCGTTCACCGGCCCGTCGAGGTGGTAGTAGGGCTCTGAGCCCACCAGACACTGGGCGACGAGACGGGCTCGGGGCCGAAGACCCTCGGCCCGGGCCCGTTCCTCGTCCATCCAGAGCACGGCAGCGGCTCCATCGCTGATCTGGCTCGAGTTCCCCGCGGTGTGCATGCCATCGGGCAGTACGGCCTTGAGCGTGGCGAGCTTCTCAGCGGAGGTCTCCCGCAGGCCCTCGTCACGGGCCATGGTGACGGTGGTCCCGTCAGCGAGCGTCACCTCCACCGGAATGATCTCGCGCTCGAAACGACCTTCGGCGGTGGCGGTGGCGGCTTTCTGCTGGCTGATGAGACCGAGGTGGTCAACTTCTTGGCGGGTGATACCCCGGCGTTCGGCAATGCGTTCAGCGGCGCCGAACTGGTCGGGCATGTCCCAGTTGAATGGATCGGGACGTGAACTCCCGTTGAGCAGCACCTCTTGACCGGGTTCACCGACACGGGGGACGTTGGCTCCGAGCCACACCTTGGACATGTGCTCGACCCCGCAGGCGATCCCGGTGTCGATGGCGCCGGCGGTGATGAGGTTGGCGACCATGTGGTTGGCCTGTTGGGACGACCCGCACTGGCAGTCGATGGTGGTGGCGGCGACCTCATAGGGAAGGCCGGAGGCGAGCCACGCCGTGCGACTGACGTTCGAGGATTGTTCGCCGGCTTGGGTGACGCATCCCCCCACGACCTGACCGACGCTGGCGGCATCAATGCCTGCCCGCTCGATCACGCCACGCTGGGCATGGCCCAACAAGAAGGCGGCGTGGACGTCGGCGAAGGTGCCGTTGCGCTTGCCGACGGCTGTGCGCGCTGCTTCAACGATGACGGGTGTCCCCATGGTGTATCCCTCTCGTGACCGGTGGTTCAGATCTCGACGACGGTGCGGATGACTCGACCGGCGCGCATGTCGTCGAGGGCGGTGTTGATCTCGTCGAGTCCGCGTCGGGCGCTGATCATTCCTTCGAGGTCGAGTCGCCCCGCCCGCCACAGGCGGATCATGCGGTCGAAGTCCCGGCGGACGTCAGCGGAGCCGTAGATGGTGCCCATCAGCATCTTCTCGGAGTAGAAGAGCTCGAAGGCACTGAACTCGACCATCTGTTCCATGCGGCCGACCCCGACGATGCAGGCAGTGCCGCCTCGGCGGGCTGCGTCGTAGGCGCCTCGGATGGTGGCGGGGTGACCGACGGCTTCGAAGGCGTAGTCGAAGCCTTGCCCGGCGGTGATCTCACCCTTGACGCCTTCGAGGTCGTCAGGGGATACGGCGTGCGTGGCGCCGAAGCGGAGAGCGTCGTCGCGACGCTCACCCACGAGGTCGATGGCGACGATCTCTGCCGCACCAGCGATCTTGGCCCCCTGGATGATGCTGACGCCCACACCGCCGCACCCGAACACGGCGACCGATGAACCGGGAACGACCTTGGCGGCGTTGATGGCTGCGCCCACCCCGGTCATTACACCGCACCCGATGAGTGAGGCCACCTCCCACGGGACGTCGTGGTCGACACGGACCACGGCTTCCTTGGGGAGCACGACCTCCTCGCAGAAGGTGCCAGTGCCTGCCATTCCGAAGCAAGGCTGACCGTCGACGACGAAGCGGGGGAGGAAACCGGCCGACATCATGATCTCGCTACACAGGTTGGCCTGACCGCTGAGGCAGTAGCGGCACTTCCCGCACGGGGGCACCCACACGACGATGACGTGGTCGCCAACGGCGACGTTGTCGACTCCGGGTCCAACCTCGACGATCTCCCCAGCACCCTCATGTCCGAGCACGGCGGGAGCTGGTTGGGGAATCGTCCCGTTCATGGCGGAGAGGTCGGAGTGGCACACGCCGGTGGCTTTGATGGCCACCCGCACGAACCCCGGTTCGACATCGACGACGCCAGCGTCGCTGACGACATCAAGCGTTTCGTCTCCGGTGTTTCGCAGCACGGCTGCCCGCATGGTGGTTCCCCCCGTGGTGATTGCTTGTCGGTCAATGCGGGTAACCCCCAAGGGGTCCCTGCAGTGACGAAACACTACGTCATGGTGAACTGACACGGCGTCAGAACCGTTTGCCACTGGCAGGTGCGGCCCCTAGCGTCCACTGCGAGGTTCGGAAGGGCTGGCCGGATGGGCTGGCAGAGGGGGAGTGCAGTGTCAGACGTGGAAATGACCAGGACCGATCTGTTCATCGGCGGTGGGTGGGTCACCCCCCAGTCAACCGAGGTGATCGAAGTGGTGTCGCCGGCGACCGAGGAAGTCATCGGGCGTGCACCACATGCCAGCACAGCTGACGTCGACCGGGCCGTGTCCGCCGCCCGGGTCGCTCTCATTGATGGCCCATGGCCGGCGATGTCCCCAGGCGAACGAGCCGATGTGATGGCGGCGCTGTCGGCCCAGTTGCAGGCACGGAGCATGGAGATCGCCGACCTGATCACGGCCGAGAATGGTTCGCCGGCGTCGTTCTCGCTCATGGGTCAGGTGTTCGCCTCCACCATGGTGCTCGACTACTACGCCGATCTGGCCCGGACGTTCGCGTTCACTGATGAGCGCACCGGAATCATGGGTCCGGTCACGGTGCGGCGTGAACCGGTCGGTGTGGTGGGGGCCATCGTGCCGTGGAACGTGCCGCTGTTCACCACCATGCTCAAGCTCGCGCCAGCCATGGCTGCGGGGTGCACCGTGGTGCTCAAGCCGGCACCCGAGACTCCACTCGATGCGTATGTGCTCGCCGAAGCCGCCGAGGCGGCCGGCGTACCAGCCGGTGTGCTCAACATCGTGGCTGCCGGCCGGGAGGTGGGTGAGCATCTCGTGACCCACCCCGGCGTCGACAAGATCGCCTTCACCGGAAGCACTGCCGCAGGACGCACCATTGCCGCCCTCTGTGGCCAGTTGCTGCGGCGATGCACTCTTGAGCTGGGTGGGAAGTCCGCCGCCGTGATCTGTGACGACGCCGACGTGGAGTCCACCATCGCCGGGCTGCTGCCGGCGTCCACGATGAACAACGGTCAGGCGTGCGTGGCCCAGACCCGCCTGTTGGTTCCCAACAGTCGTCGGGCCGAGTTCACTGACGCCATTGCGGCTGCGGTCGGGGCCCTCGTGGTCGGCGACCCGGCTGATCCCGCCACCCAGATCGGGCCGCTTACCAGTGCCCGCCAGCGTGAACGCGTCGAGGGGTACATCGCCGCCGGTCGGGACGAGGGTGCCAAGGTGGCCGTGGGAGGCGGTCGGCCCTCGGGGATGGACCGGGGTTGGTATGTCGAGCCGACCGTCTTTGCTGATGTCGACAACAGCATGCGCATCGCCCAGGAGGAGATCTTCGGGCCGGTCCTTGCGGTCATCGGTTATGACGATGTGGAGGACGCCATCGCCATTGCCAACGATTCCGAATATGGCCTGTCAGGTTCGGTCTGGTCGAGCGATGTGGAGCGGGCGACTGCCATTGCCAACCGCATGCAAACCGGCACGGTGAGCGTCAATGGATTCATGATCGAGTTCTGTGCACCCTTCGGCGGATTCAAGAGCTCAGGTCTGGGCCGTGAGCTCGGTCCCGAGGGACTTGCGCACTATCTCGAGTACAAGACGGTGATGTACCCCGCAGGAGGTATGTGATGCCTGGGTTCTGGCAGGACGCCGCTGAGGATCCCGGCCGTCTCGCCGTCGTCGATCCCGACGGTCGTGAGATCAGCGCCGGTGACCTGTTGTCGATGTGCAACAGGTTGGTGCACGGACTGCGTGCATTGGGGTTGACCGAGGGAGATGGCGTGGCAGTCGTCATGCCCAACAGCATCGAGATGCTGGCGCTCTACTTCGCTGCGATGCAGGCAGGGTGGTACCTCACGCCCATCAATCATCACCTCGTTGGTCCCGAGATCGCTTACATCGTCGACGACTGTGACGCCAAGGTCTTCGTTGGTCACGAGCGGTTTGCCGAGGCGTGCGCCAACGCCGCTGACGAGTTCACTCTCGGCAGCGACCAGTGCTTCGCCATCGGGGACATTTCGGGGTTCCGGCCCTTCAGCGACCTCACGGATGGCCAGCCGGACACGATGCCGGCGGATCGCACTGCGGGGCAGCCCATGCACTACACGTCGGGCACCACGGGTAGGCCCAAGGGCGTGCGTCGCAAGTTGTCCGGTCTTGCTCCCGATGACGCCGGCATGCTTTTCACGTTCCTTCTGCAGATGTTCGGCATCCAGCCAGGGGACGGCCACGTCCACATCTGCGGGTCGCCGCTCTACCACACGGCCGTGCTGGCGTTCGCCTCGTCCTCGGTGCACCTCGGACATCCGGTGGTGCTCATGGACAAGTGGACGCCCGAGACCATGCTCGAACTCATCGACCGCTACGGCGTGACCCACAGCCATATGGTTCCCACCCAGTTCAACCGGCTGCTGGCCCTTCCGCCCGAGGTGCGTGAGCGCTACGACGTATCCTCGCTGCGCAACATGATCCACGCTGCTGCTCCGTGTCCCATCGAGGTCAAGCGGCAGATGCTCGAGTGGTGGGGTCCGGTTATCTACGAGTACTACGCCGCCACCGAGGGGGGTGGCACCATCGTGACTCCCCACGAGTGGCTGGAACGACCGGGCACGGTTGGCAAGGCGTGGCCATCATCGGAGATCCGCATCCTTGATGACGACGGGAACGACGTACCGACCGGGGAGACCGGCACGGTCTACATGAAGTTGGCGTCGGCGGCGTTCGAGTACCACAAGAACGCCGAGAGCACGGCGGCGAGTCGCCGGGAAGGCTTCTTCACGGTCGGGGACATTGGTTACCTCGACGAGGGCGACTTCCTGTTCCTGTGTGATCGTAAGTCCGACATGATCATCTCCGGTGGGGTGAACATCTACCCCGCCGAGATCGAGGGTGAACTCCACGCCCACCCCAAAGTGGCCGACGTCGCCGTGTTCGGCATCCCACACCCTGACTGGGGTGAGGAGGTCAAGGCGGTGGTCCAGCCTGTCGACGGGGTGGAACCGGGCGACGAGTTCGCCGCCGAGCTCGCCGAGTGGTGTTCGACCCGGCTGGCCAAGTTCAAGATTCCCCGCACTTTCGACTTCTCCGAGGAGTTGCCGCGGGACCCCAACGGCAAGTTGTACAAGCGCCGGCTGCGTGACCCCTACTGGGAAGGTCACGACAAGGCCATCATCTAGCCGGGCCGGTTCAGGCCGGGGCTCGGCCGCATTGCAGGATATTTCGACGTCGAAGTATCTTCACGGCGTGCACCACAATTTCATTTTCACCATGCCGTTTGAGCAAATCGGCACCGATCTTCGGGTGGCCCCCTTCAAGTTCGTGGTCAGCCGCTTTGCCAATATCATGTAGCAGACCGCAGCGTCGAGCTAAGTCGCC
>JALRFT010000343.1 GCA_023261915.1 Acidimicrobiales bacterium
GCTGACCACCGGAGGCAACGTCAACGGTCGAAACATGACCAGCGACGGGAGCAAGCTCGACGGCATCCAAGCCGGAGCCAAGGCCGGCCTCATCGCCCCCGACGACACCACCTTCGCCTACCTCGAGGGCCGGCGACACGCCCCCAGCGGCGCCGTGTGGGAACAAGCCCTCGACTACTGGCGCAGCCTGCCCACCGACGACGACGCCACGTTCACCAAGGAGGTCACCCTCGACGCCACCACGCTGGTCCCCTACGTCTCGTGGGGTACCAACCCCTCCCAGGTGGCCCCTATCACTGCCACCGTGCCCGACCCCGGCACCCTCACCGATGCCGGGGCCCGCGACGCTGCCCAGCGCGCTCTCGACTACATGGGTCTCACTGCCGGGACTCCGATTCGCGACATCCCTGTCGACACCGTGTTCATCGGCTCGTGCACCAACAGCCGCATCGAGGATCTCCGGGCTGCCGCCCGGGTGGCCGAGGGCCGCAGCGTACGGTCGGGGATGCGCGCCATGGTCGTCCCCGGTTCGTGGGCAGTGCGCAATCAGGCCGAAGCTGAAGGTCTCGACAGGGTGTTCACGGCGGCCGGCTTCGACTGGCGGGAGCCGGGCTGCTCGATGTGTCTGGCCATGAACCCCGACAAGCTCGCCCCCGGTGAACGGTCGGCCTCGACGTCCAATCGCAACTTCGAAGGTCGCCAAGGCCGGGGTGGGCGCACCCACCTCGTGTCACCGGAGGTGGCTGCGGCCACCGCCATCGCCGGCACCTTCGCCACCCCCACCGACCTCGACTGAGAAGAGAAGGCACAGGAGACCACCATGGAACCCGTCAGCATCATCACCGGCACCGCAGTGCCCCTCGATCGTTCCGACGTCGACACCGATCAGATCATTCCGAGCGACTGGCTCAAGCGCGTGGAGCGCACCGGATTCGGCAAGGGCCTCTTCTCGGAGTGGCGCGACGATCCCGAGTTCGTCCTGAACCTGCCCCAGTTCGGTGGTGCCTCGATCCTGGTGGCCGGCACCAACTTCGGCACCGGCTCGTCACGCGAACACGCCGTGTGGGCCATCATGGATTTCGGGTTCAAGGCCGTGGTGTCGTCACGGTTCGCCGACATCTTCCGCAACAACTCGACCAAGAACGGACTCGTCCCAGTTCAGGTTCCCGACGACGTGGCCGACGCCCTGTTGGCAGCTGTGGAGGCCGACCCGACACTCGAGATCACCGTTGACGTGAACCTGCGCACCGTCTCCGCCCCCGCCGTCGGTATCAGTTCGTCCTTCGAACTCGATGACGCCACCCGCGAGCGGTTCCTGCTCGGCCTCGACGACATCGGGCTAACCCTCGAACACGCTGACGCCATCGACACCTTCGAGGCCACCCGGCCGGCATGGATGCCGTCACTGCCCCAGTGAACTGACCCGCCGATAACGGCGGGGACAACCCTCAGATGGCGGCGGGGGTGGTGCTCAGCGAACCCGGACGGTCGCCCTTGCCGAGGCTCTCACCCGTATCCCGGGCGCGCACCGTGCGGTTGATGGCATTGAGGAACGCTCGGGCTGACGCCTCCACCACATCGGTGGCGAGACCCCGTCCCGGCACGGCATGCCCGTCAACCTCAAAGCGCAGGGCAACGTCGGCGAGGGCGTCGACACCGCCGGTCACCGACGTCACCGAGTAGTCGGTGAGGCGACCTTCGATGCCGGTGGCCTGACGGATGGCCGTGCACGCCGCTTCCACCATCCCGTCACCGGTGGCGGTTGCTTCCAGCTTCTCGCCCTCGGCGTCGATGACCACCGTCGCCGTCGGTGTCGAGTTCGAACCACCATGACAGTCCACGGCGACCAGTGAGAACCGGTAGCGGACGGTGTCACCGACCTCCTCGGCCACCAGTGCCTCAAGGTCGTCCTCGCTCAACTGGACCTTGCGGTCAGCGAGTTCCTTGAACCGTTTGAACGCCTCATTGAGGGCGTCTCCCTTGATGTCGTAACCCATCTTCGCCAGCGCGTCGGCGAAGGCGTGACGGCCCGAATGCTTGCCCAGCACCAGTTGGCTCTCCCCCGCCCCCACCGCCGCGGGATCCATGATCTCGTAGGTGGTGCGTTCGTTGAGCACCCCGTGCGGGTGGATGCCCGACTCGTGGGCGAAGGCGTTCCGGCCGACGACCG
>JALRFT010000266.1 GCA_023261915.1 Acidimicrobiales bacterium
GTCAGGTGAAGCACTGGCGGGCACCATCGGGCCCCTCATCGAGGTCCCCGCCCTCATCGCGCTCGTGTACGTCGCCATGTGGCTCGGCCAGCGCTGGTATCCCGCCGCCCCCTGATCCCCAGCGGTTCTGATCATCAATCCCTGACGACGGGAACCGGACTGTCGATGGTCAGCGTCCCGTCAGCGTGGGCTTCCACCGTGACGGGTCCGTGGGGGGTCGGCACCGTGGCCCGCGCCCACTCAAGGTCTCCGAGAGCAGGCACCACTCGCACCGATGCATACCCCGGCTCGGCCGGGGTGATGCCAAGGGTGTGCACGATCAAGTCCCGAGTCGGGGTGGACGACCACCCATGACAGCGGGTGCCACCCGTCCAGCACTCAGGCCACGTGGTCTCCCCGGCGTCAAGGAACACCTGCCAGTCCCGACAGGCGCCCGCCACGAGATCGGCTCGCCCGGCTCGGGCCAGCCCGTCGTGCACGACGTACCGGAAGAACGGCTCGGCCGCCACCATCTGGAGGTCGACATCCCACTCGGGTTCGGGATATCCGGTGGTCAGGTAGATAAATCCGGTCGACCCACCCTCCACGGTGACGGGATCCATCACCCACGAGTGACGAAGCAGTCGTGACCGGTCGGTGATACTCGCAACAACCCGATCAATGCGGTCGGCGGGAACAAGGCCGGCCGCCAACGCCGCCGCACCGGGATGCTGGGCGGCGGTAGGACGGCGCTCCCCCGCCACCACATGATCGACGTAGACACCCCGGTTCTCGTCCCAGAAGATCTCAAATGCCGCCGCCACTGTGTCCCGCCGGCCGCGGGCCCACTCGGCGGTGAAGCCGTTACCCAACCAGTCCGCCATCTCGGCGAGGTCCTCGAGTGCCCGGGCCCACAGGGCGTTCAATGTTGATGACGTTCCGGAGGAGTAGACGCTTGCCCAGTCAATGAGGACCCAACCAGTGACGTCGCTGAGCAACCCGTCGTGATCGAGATACGCCTCGAACCACCGCAGCGTGCGTTCGGCCACCGGCAACAATCGCCCCACGAGTTCTTGGTCGCCGGTGTAGCGGTAGAGGTTGTAGACGCTGCGCACCCAGTGCAACGACCAGTCTGGGACGAACATACGGTCCTCAACGGCGAAATCGCAGGCCGCCGCCATGACCAGCATCCCGTCGGGTCGGGCCACGGCTGCCATCTCGGGATGCCAGCAGGCCAGCGACCAGTCAGGGTTGGCCACGAGATCCACCATCTGGTGCACGACCGAGTCCCCGGTCCACGCCCGCTGTTCCCGAGTTGGACAATCCACATATGCATCGGTGGCACACAGGTCAACGGTGCGCAGGCCCACGGCATGGATCTCGTTGAGGAGAGGATCGGAACACTCGAAACTCGCGCCAGTGGGACGGGGCCGGTGTCGATCGTGAATGGCGAGTGAGATTGCCGGTGCCGGTGTCCCTTCAGGCGTGCGCACCACGGCGTGCAGATACCTGGTGCCGATGTTGTCGAGGGATACGAAACGCTCGGTGCCTCCTCCGGCGCACACATACCGGAACCCAGCGTGCTGGCCGAGTCCAACGAGGTTTCCGTTGGCATCGACATGTTCAGCCGCAGCGACATCGATGACGGTGCCCTCGGCGGCCTCGGTGACAACCATCTCAACTGTGCCGGCGGCGATGCGACCGAGATCGAATGTCGACCGTGCGACTGACGCTTCCCCAGAGTCGGCGATCCCAGCGTTCAATCGGTGACGCTCATCGGCAAAGACCTGGGCCACCGGATCGGCAACCGCCACCGAAGCCGGGATCAGTCCGCTGCCGGTGAGGACGGCCTCGTGTGTCACCCCGTCCAAGAACACATGACGTACTGGCGGGCCAATGACGCCGAACGGGTCGCTCGGAGGATGCGGGTCGCCACGAGCTCCGGTGTGGAACGGCAGGATCTCGGTGGCCGACGTCCAGCCGGTTTCCTCAAACCCGGGCCGATCCCAGCCAACTGGGAACCTCCGGGCGTCGAAAGACTCCAGTGGCAGACAAGCCACGTCCCCGGGGATCGGCACTGCCGTCCAGGCATCTCCAGCGTGGGCGGACCACGACGAGTCGCTAACCAACCACTCGTCGCCGAATACTGCCTCGAACACCACACTCCCGGCACCGAGGGTGTAGGTCGTGGGTGCCGGCACCCACCACGAGGTGGGTCGGCCGAAGTGACGCGCCGTGATGGCGATGACGTTCTCACCAGCGTGAAGGAATGGAGCCAAGTCACAGACGTCATATCGAGCTCGTCGCGGGTCGCTGCGAACCGGGCCTCGACCCACTTCGGTGCCGTTCACCGTCAGGATGTAGCGACCGTCAGCCCAGATGCGACATGGTGCGGTCTTGGGGATCGCACTCAGGTCAACCTGGCGTCGCAGCAGGGCAACCGTGTCGGTGGGGTCAGCGAGCACCGGCAGTGTGGCCGTCTCAAGCGTGATGGCCGGGAATCGGTGCCAGATCCACTTTGCCCGCCACGAACGGAGGAACGGCGCCGGATGGTCGTCAGCCACGATGTGACCCTAGTGGCCGAACCTAGGGGCCAGCTCGGAGACAGACCGCCTCGCAACCCGCTGGTCCGGTCCATCCCGGCAACAAGTCGCCTCGCTCATTCACGAGGGCTTCGCAACGGCGCAACTGCCTGCGAGCCCTATTGGCGATCTTCGTCATCGGGCCAACTACGCCCTCAAAATGGCCTTGAGAGCTCCCATTCTCCCGAGCACGCAATCACGGTCTGATGGCCATCGCTGACCCGGAATATGGCGACCTGCCCGAAGTCCGCTCCAATGGCGCACGCTCGGGAATCGCTGAGGCCCGTCACCGCCCAACTCAGTTCCGCATGATCGGAGGCGGGATCGGACCCAATGGCCCTCACCGGGACACAACCCTCGGACACGAGCACCGCGTGAAGTCGCCGGTCAGCCTCAGTGTTCGCCTCGTCACCGGGTCGAGCATCCCCGGGGTTCCACCCAGTGATGATGTGGATCGTGTCGCTGCGGGAAATCTCGAGCATCGAGAGCGGTTGGAGTTGGCCACCTTGGTCAATCGAGATGACGGTAGCGAGATAGACCGCTCCGATGTCTGGATGAGACACGCCGCTACCCCTCATTCTCCCTACCGCTCCCCAAAGCGCAGGTGCATGAACACCAGACAGGTCCGAACCCGCCTCCGAGGAACAGTTCGACCCGCCGACAGTGGCTGTCGATGCGTGACTAGGACACCACCCGAATCATGGCGCCCGATCGCGTGGCCGTGCAGTCCTTCTCAGCCTGTTCGTAGGCAGCGGTATCGCCTTCAGGGATCTCACGCTCCCATTCCACCGGCTCA
>JALRFT010000038.1 GCA_023261915.1 Acidimicrobiales bacterium
TGGACGAGCCCGATGAGCGGGAGCGCAAGCACCAGAGCGGCCGCCACCACGAGGATCGTGACCCCCCATGAGCTCCGCTGCCCGATCGGTCTCATGGTGTCCCGAAGCCGGCGTCGGCGAACACGGTTTGGCCCGTTGGGCTGGTGAGTAGTTCGATGAACGCCCGAACCTCAGTTGGGTGAGGACTTCGGCGCAGCGCAGCAGCGGAAGCCACCACCGGACGCTGCTCGGCGCCCGTGATGGGGATCTCAGTTACCTCGTCGCCCGCCGCCCGGGCGTCGGTGCGGAACACCACTGCCACTGCGGCGTCGCCCCGCCGAACCGCAGCTGCGGTCGCTGCGACATCAGGTCCCCTCGTGACCGTTCGCTCGTCAACGACGACACCGACCTCCGTAAGCAGGAGTTCGGTCGCCCGACCACAGGCGGCCGTTGGGGTGCACAGTGATACGAGTCCCTCGCCGTCGGATCGTTTGAGATCGGCGAGGCTTGCCACCCCCAGCGGGTTCCCCGGGGCCACGATCATGGTGAGCGTGTTGACGGCAATGGGGGTTGGAGGCCCGTCGAGTTGGTCATCGTCGGCGAGTGATGTCATCGCATCGGGGTCAGAAAGGATCGCCACATCGCTGGGTGCCCCTTCGATGATCTGGGTGGCGAGCCGCCCCGACCCGCCAGGGTTGACCCGAATGTCGATGCCCGGGTTGGCCGCCTCGAAGTCGGCAACGAGCCGCTCGACTGGAGCAACGAGGGATGCCGACACCGAGACGGTCAACTCGGTCGGTCCTCCGGTCGTTGCGCACGAGACCGTGGCCGCAACGAGCAGGGCGACGCCAATGACCGAACGAGTGACCCGGAACATCAGGGTCAGTGCCCGCTGGTCGTGTGCTGTGACACGGGTGGCTCGCCGGCCACGGTGGTCCGGTGGAGTTCACGCCGGAACCCGGTGTAGTCGTTGAGGGCGTAGTGCTGGGTTGCCCGGTTGTCCCAGATGACGAGATCACCGTTTCTCCAGTGGTGTCGAAAGGTGAAGCGCACGTCGGTGGTGTGGTGGTGGAGCCAGTCAAGCGTGCCTGCGGTCTCCTCGGACGGGGATCCCTCGAGATCACGGACGTAGGCCCGATTGAAAAACAACACGTCTCGACCGGTCTCAGGGTGGGTTGTGATCAGCGGATGGAGCTGGTGCACTTCTGCGCTCTCGTCACAGTTGATCGTCATGGCGGACAGTCCGCTGTGCAGCGGCTGCATCTTTGGTGAGTAGGCGTCGCGTGCAGTGTGCACTGCCCGGAGTTGCCGAAACCGGTCACGCTGATCCTCGGTGAGAGCGTCGTGGGCGGCGGCCATTGATGACCACACGGTGTCACCGCCCCAAGGAGGTACGTCGACGGCGAACAGCAAGGTGAATGACGGAGGCGCGGGTTGGAAGCTGAAGTCGCTGTGCCATGCCCCGCCGAAATTGAAGGCGGTCCCGTCACTCGCTTCCTTGAGCACCCGTATGACCTCGGGGTGGTCGGGACTCGGTTCAATGAAGGGGGTGTCCGCCGGTGGGCCGAACCGGTGGGACAGATCCACCTGGTCCCGGGCGCTGAGGTCTTGGCTCTCAATGACGACGACGAGATGCTCACAGATCAGTCGGCGGAGGTCGACCACGTCGTCGTCCTTGAGGGCCCGCACGTCCCTGATCGGGACCCGGGCACCCAGAACGCCGCTGAGCGGTGTCGCCTCCATGCCCGGAACGTAGCAACCGTCGGTCAGTCGGCGCCCACGCGCACCTCGTCGCTGCGTGCGGACTGATCGGCGTTGATGCCATGGGGGCCGTGGCCTTCCACGTCAATGCGGGGGAGCAGGCGTTCGAGCCATGCCGGAAGCCACCAGTTCCGGGCGC
>JALRFT010000141.1 GCA_023261915.1 Acidimicrobiales bacterium
ACCCAGACACGCACACGTGACCGCCACCTCGGTTCCACCGTCGGGACCCGTGGAGATGACCTCGAGGAAGGTGGCCGTGTACAGGCCGTCACCCCCGACGAACAGGCCCTTCACCCCGGCGTCACGCAACTGCCGGTGCAACTGGGCGCCCGACTCGCCGAGACCACCGAAGAACACGGCATCGACCTCCGTGCCGGTCACGGCCGTCACTGTGTCCCCGTAGTCCTTGCGGCCCGGCTCGACCTGCTGACGGGGGGCGATGCGGATACCGCGTCGGTTCAGATCCTCAAAGACGAAGTCGGCGAGCGCCTTACCGAACAGGGTGCCGTCGTCGATCACCCCGACACTCGCGGGGTTGACCTCGTCGACCAACCACGCCACCCCGGCGGGGCCCTGGGCGGCGTCGGTGCCCACCAGACGGTGGAAGGTCCGCCAGCCTTGTTCGCTCAACGTCGGGTTGGTGGCCGATGGGGTCAGCACCGGCAGGCCGGCTTCTTCGAAGATGGGCATGACGGCCGACGTCTCGCCCGAGAACACTGGGCCGACAACGCCGATGATCTGGGGGTCGGCCACGATCTGGCGGGCGAGCACCTTGGCGATCTCGGCGGTTCCCTTCGAGTCGTAGGAGATGAGACCGACCTCGCAGTCGGGGTTCTCGACGTTGTGATCAGCCACGGCCACCGCTGCGCTGTTGCGGACCACCTCGCCCGACGAGGCGTCGGGGCCGGTGAGGACTCCGAGGAAAGCAAGGGCCAGGGGCGGACACGAGGCCTTCTCCGCTGACGAACACGCCACAGCGGTCACGGTGATGAGCACCACGGCGAGCACACCGGCCACGACCCGACGGATCATGATTCCTCCCCGTCCACCTCGGCGGCGGACGAATCAGCGTCCTCGGTCGGTTCACCCTTGGCCCGGCGACGCATCTCCGCCGCACGACCCTGGAGGTCCTTGAAGAAGTCGGAGCCGGTCACCTCGTCTACCGCCTTCTGACGTCGCTCCTGGTCAATTTCGACTTTCAACTGCCGCACCTGTTCGCGCAGCTTCTTTTCACGCACGGCGACCTGTTCGGCCATGCGGGCGAAGACCCGGGCTAGGCGTCCCACGTCGTCCCCGGTCTGACCGATGGACGTCAACGCCTCGGTGTCCACCGGTTCGTCGGCCTCGATGCGCACGGCGGCGGCGGTCAGTACGCCCACGGGCCGGGTCAGTCGCCGGGCGAAGATCACGGCCACCACCACGGCCAGCAGTCCCACGATGGCGAACAGCAGCCACGTGATGTTGCCGAGTCGCTCGATGGGACCGAGGAACACCGCTTCGGGCTGCAGCACCACCGTGGAGACCCCGGGAATCACCTCGTTGAACGCCGCCACCTGTGGTCCGCGGCCGACCAGTTCGACGTCGGTGAGCGTGCCGAGGGTGGACTGGTTGATCGCCGTCTTCAGCGACGACAGACCCAACTCATCCAAGTTGCGGCCCACGACACGGGAGTCACGGGCCATCAGCACCAAACCGTTGTCATCGACCAGCCAGCTCTGGCCGCCGGGCGCGAGCTGGGCCTGGTTCAGCGACGACAACACGTCGAGCCCGCGCACGTCAATGGCGGCCACACCGATGACGCCCTCCCCCGGGTTTCGAGCGGGCGCCGCCACCGTCACCGATGACACGCCCGACACGGGATTCACGACGGGTGGCATCACCGTGGGCCGACCGGCAACGGCCTCCACGAACCACGTCTCCTCACCGACGCTGCCGGTTGAGGGTTCCGCCGTAGGGCTTGATTCGGAATCGGCCACCTCCCCGTTGCGGGCGGCGAGGGTCACCACGGCCACGTCAGCGTTGCCTGACTCGGCAAGGTCGAGGGTGGCCGGTGCAACTGCCGCCGGATTGGCGTTGACTGATTTGAGGTACTCCACGACGTCGGGTCGGGTGCCGAGAGCGTCCGCGCGGGACGACACCCCGGTCAGGTATTCCCGCACTGCTGTGGCCGACTCGGTGGCCGAACCTTCCACCGAGTCGAGCTGGGCCGTCTCCACGGCCTCGCGGCCGGCGTTGATGCTGAACCATGCCAACACGGCCATCGGGATCAGGGCGGCGACGACCAAGGCGACACCGATGCGGGCACCGAGGGTCCACGTACGTGGGTTGATGCTCACAGGTCGTCCAGCGCCGGGGGGAGGTGGGCCGGTCGCAACCGGGCGAGGTGCGGCCGATAGGTGGGTTCGGCGTCGGGGGTCGATGGTTCGTTCACGTCGGCGAGTCCCCGATTGGCGAGGCGACGCAGCGCATCGGCCGCGTCGACATGAGCGATGTCGAGAATCGAGGCCATCTCGGTGGGGGTCGCCGAGCCAGCCCGCACGAGATGAATGTGCACACTGCGCAGGCCCGCCTCCATGGTCAGCACTTCGGCGAGGTTCCTCTCCGGCAACTCGATATGAAGGGCCTGATTGTGGCCGATGACGACGTCGGCGGACTCCAGCGTGAAGTCGTAGACGTGCCCACCGGTCGCACGATCGGCGGAGACCATGTGGAAATGAAAACCGGGCTGGTTGAGATCCGAGGCGTAGTCAGGGAAGTAGAACCCGACCATGGTCCCCTCAAGCCGCTCGGCGTGGAACTGACGTTCCGCCGAGGCGATCACCTCGGTGAGCGGCTGGTAGGGCGGGTCCTGGTGCACCACCGTGCGGAAGTGCACGGGAGCGAAAACCCCATCGACCCTAAGGGCGTACGACCCCTCAGGGTCCTCAAGGCGATCCAAGATCTGACGCTCGAGGTCGTCACGGCCCATCGGTCCGTCGAGATGGAACCGCTGGGCCTCACCGAAGGTCACGAGGGCCGCAAAGGGCACCCCGGCGTCGGCAGGCGCCACCACGGCCACCCCCTCGGGATCGATGTTCCAGAACTCGCCGTCGACCACGACCAGTTCCCCATCCAGACCGGTGAGCGTGCCGAGGCCGAAATCCCCGCGGCCGTAGAGTTCCCCGACGGTGACGTCCCCGTCGTAACAGCCGTCGAGAAGGGCTTCGATGGTCTGGATCTGCAGGATTTCGCCGTCGACGCGGTCAAGGTCTTCGAGATCGTCCCGGCGCATACGCTGCACGGCGAAGGAGTGGGCGAGTCGGAAATCGAGGCTCACGGGTGAACCTTCCCACACCTCCGGGTTGTACCGCACGCTCCCCGACCCCGACGGCCCTCGTGGCTGCGGCTTTCCCGGTCGCCGGGAAACTGCTAAACCCCTGCCCATGACCACCGTCGTTTCCATCCACTCCTTCCGGGGTGGCACGGGCAAGTCCAACACGACTGCCAACGTTGCCGCCCAACTCGCCCTCGCCGGCAACAAGGTCGCCGTCGTCGATACCGACATCCAGTCCCCCGGCATCCACGTGTTGTTCGGATTCGATGAGGACAGCGTCACCACGAGCCTCAACGACTACCTGCACGGCACGTGCACGATCACCGAGGCCGCCTACGACGTCACCGACCGGGTCGGGGCCACCGACGGCAAGCTGTGGCTCGTGCCCTCATCGATCAAGGCCTCCGAGATCGCCCGGGTACTGCGGGAGGGCTACGACGTCGGCCTCCTCAACGACGGCTTCCGTGAACTCGGTACCGGTCTCGACCTCGACTATCTCCTCATCGACACCCACCCCGGCCTCAACGAGGAAACGTTGCTGTCGATCACCATCTCCGACATCCTCTTGCTCCTCATGCGCCCCGACAAGCAGGACTTCCAGGGCACGGCCGTCACCGTGGACGTCGCTCGTCGTCTCGAGGTGCCGAGCCTCTACCTCGTCATCAACAAGGTCCCCTCTTCGGTCGACCACGACGCCCTGCGGGCCGACGTGAGTCGTATCTACGACGCCGAGGTCGCCGGTGTTCTCCCCCTCAGTGAGACGGTGGTGGAGAGTGCGTCCGGGGCGCTGTTCAGCATCACCCAGCCCGAGGACCCCTGGTCACAGGCGATCCTCGAGGTGGCCCGCCGGGTCGGCGCCTGAGTCATGGCCGACGAGGGCGACGGCCTGTTCAGTCGCGAGGAGGTGCTCGCCGGGGCGTCGGGCAAGGCGGCCGACACCCGACGCGCCCAGGCCATCGTCTACCTGATCGAACAAGAGGCCCGTCGGTCGGCTGATCGACGCTCCGGACTGGCCGTGGCCGGGGCGGCAGCGTCTGCCATGGCCGGAACCCCCATCGACCTAGACGAGCTCCTCGACCCCGAGACTCGGCGCGGTGAGTTACCCGGCGAGGCCGACGAGGCGTTCATCGAATCGTTCCGTGCTGCCCGACGAGGGGCCTCAAGCCCCGAGTTGAAGATGCTCGAAAAGCAGACCGAGGCGTGGGGGGTGCTGGTGCCCGACCGGGAAGACTTGCGGATCCGGGTGCTCGACCTTCTCAGTCACCGCTACGAACTGACGACCCGCAACGCCCGTCGCCTGCTGGACGCCTTTGGCGCCGACCAGCCCGGATTTGCTGACCGCTTCGCCCGAATCACCGGTCGACCACTCAGCGAAGCCGTCACCGAAGGCCAGAGCGTTCTCGGCGGATTATTCGGGCGCAAGCGCAAGGCGTGAGGCCACCGTGGCGGACCCAGCGAACCGTCACGGCGACCTGATCCCCCACCGGGTCCTCGATCTGCCGTGGGAGGGGGCCGAGGCGCTCCGCACGACCCTCGGGATCGTAGAAGACAACGAGGTTCCCCTCGACGCCGACCTGTGCGGCCGCCTCGACCGGAGACTGAAGGGCCTTTTCGACGACGGTGACCGCAGCACACCGCGGCCCTTCGAGTTGACCATCCACGAAGCGGACACGCTGGTGGCCGGACTGCAGTTCACCGAGGCCATGAGCGTGCACCTCGACTTCTTCGACATGGTGCAGGACACCTGCCGGTTCGTGGCGGACCAACTTCGGTCCCTGTGGACCGATGAGGAGTGGGCGGCGTACCACGCCCCGAGCTGAGCGCCGGGCTCAGCGTCGCAACGCCCGGGCGTGACCGCTGGCAGCGGGCAGCGCTGCCCGGAAAGCCTGATGCATGGCGTCGTGCACGGCCGCCAGTTGGCGATCCGCAGTCGGTTCATAGGTGTCGGCCACCACGCTCAGTTGTGCCACGTCGGCCACCGAGCCGACGGCACCCGTCCCCACTGCCGCCAACAGTGCCGCACCACGGGCCCCCGCATACTGGGGGTGGCTGAGGGTGTCGACGGCGAGACCGGTGACGTCGGCGATGGTCTGCATCCACAGCGGACTGCGCACCCCGCCACCGATGATCCGCAATCTCGACGGTCCGAGGCCTTTGGCCGCTACCACGTCGAGCAGCCACCGCAGGTTGTGGGCCACTCCTTCGAGCACGGCGCGCGCCATGTGGGCCCGGGTGTGTTGGAGCGACAACCCGAGGAACGTCGCCCGCAGCGCCGGGTCGTTGACCGGGGCGCGCTCACCGAAGAGCCACGGGGCGAAGGTCAACCCGTCACAGCCCGGTGGAGCGCCCGCCGCCGCCGCCACCAGTGCCGCCACGGCCGAGGCTTCGTCACTGTCGGGAAACAGCACCCGGGCGAACCAGTCGAGACACTCACCGGCGGTCTCCATCTCCCCCACCGTGGCGAACGTTGAGAGATCTGCTGCCGGCAAGGAGAAGACCCCGTGGGCAGGTAAGTCAGCGATCGAGGACGTGGTCACGCACAGCCACGCCGAGGTGCCGAGACAAACATGGGCCTGCCCGTCGAGCACTGCACCGGAACCGACCTGGGCAGCAGGCACATCACCAACGCCAGCCACCACCGGTGTGCCGGCCACGAGGCCAAGGTGTGCGGCGGCTTCAGACGTCAGCCCCCCCACGACCTCCGAACATGCCCGCAGTTCCGGCAGGCGCCGCCGCACCTGCTGGCCCCCGAGGCCGCTGGCGGTGAGCAACGGACGACTCCACGTCCGCTTGCCCCGATCGATCATCCCCGTTCCCCCACCGGCCGTGTGGTCGGCGCACACCACCCCCGAGGCGCGGGCCACGAGGTAGCCTGTGGCGTCGGTGAGAGCCACCGTGCGTTCCCACACATCCGGTTCGTTGTCACGGATCCACGCCCACTTGGCCACCACGTCCTTGGCCGAGGGGACCGCCCCGGCCACGACTCGAACCAGCTGACGCCCACCGAGCCGACGCACAATGCGCGCCGCCTCGACCTCGGCGCGTGCATCGAGCCACGAGATGGCCCGCCGCGTCGGTGCCCCGGACCGATCGACGGGGACCTGGGTCAACATTTGGGCGGCGAATCCCACCCCGTGCACCCGGGCCGGGTCGATGCCCGAGCGTTCCATTACCGCCCGGGTGGCCTCACCCACCGCCGACCAGTAGGCGGCTGGATCCTGTTCGGCCCAACCGGGCCGAGGATGGTCGAGACCGTAGGGGACGAACGCCATGGCCCGGATGTGCCCGTCGGCGTCGATGAGGACCGCCTTGTCCCCTCCGGTGCCGAGGTCGTGACCGATGAACATGGCGCCCGACCGTGCCTTCAGCCCAGACCGAGAGCGAGCTCTTCGACCGTGCCGTCGGGCCGGTGGTGGGCGATGTGGATGGGGACTTCCACCATCCCCCCCTCACTGCCGTTCCCGAGGTCGAGGCGGGGCAGGATCTCGTTGGCCAGGGCCAACATGGCCAACGGGTCGACGATGCCCTCCGGGGGATGTACGCCGGGTCGGCGAAGTCCCGGATCCAACAACAGCAGCGCACCGAGACCGGCGGGGATCCCCGTGCCCTCCCCGGCACCCATCGATCCCGACGACAGGGAGAACACCACGGTGTGGGTGCCCTCCTCCTCGGCCTGGGTCCCAGAAACCACGATCTTGAGACACCCAGCCGGGCCGGTCACGCCAGCCTCGGCGAGGAGACGGGGGCGCTCGGAGATGAGGTGGGCCACGGAGAACTCAAGGGGGACCACCTCGTTGCCATCGACCGACACTGGTTCGGTGGCAGCAGCGCCGAGACGCACGAGATCCATGGTCATGTTGAAGTAACTGAGAGGGAACACGACACCGAGGTTGGTGGCACGGCGCAGCCCGGGTAGGTGACGTGGCAACGTGATCGTCTCGGGGTGTGGATAGGGGTAGACGGGATAGGTGCCGACGTCGCGGAACTCGGTCTCCTCGACGAACGCCGCACCGTCATCGGCGAGCATTCGGACGGAGCGGAACTCGCCGTCGATGAAGAGGGGTACGTCATTGGTCATGGCGTGGATGCGGTGCTTGATGACGGCAGGGCCCTCGGCGGGTTCACCGCCATGGATGTGCATGATGTCGACGCTCTCCACGACCTCGAGGAGGTGGTCGGCGGCGTAGCGCACCAACACATTGGCAAAACCCGGGGAGTTCCCCATCCCGATGAGGGCACACACCCCGGCCTCGGTGGCCGCAGCATCGAGATCGAGTTGTGCCCGGGTGGCGTCGAGATCGTCACACACGTCGACGTAGGTGACACCGGCACGGATCGCAGCTGCCAGCAGCGGGGCCCCGAACCGGTAGAAGGGTCCAATGCAGTTCACCACCACGTCGGCAGCGTCGAGCACCCCGGCGACCGACGCCGGGTCGGTGGCGTCCACGACCGTCCCACTGACCCCGGCACGGCCCGAGGAGCCGCCGGCAAGGGCGGCCACCATCTGGTCCACGCCCTCTGATCGCACATCGGCGATGACCAGTTCATCCACGAGGGGTGAAGCAGCCAGGGTCCTCGCCGCCACGCTGCCAATTCCCCCACAACCACCGAGCACCACCACACGAGTCATGCCCGGACCCTACCCGGCCACCTCCGAGGGGTCCGACTGCCGCAAGGGGGAACAGCCGGGGACGCCCCACTACGCTGCGGCGATGGACGTCATCTTGCTCGGCACCGGTGGACCGCTCCCTGACGCACACCGAGCCGGGCCGGCGACGCTCGTGCGCACCAACGGGGTGAACCTGCTCGTGGACGCCGGCCGGGGAGTCCTCATGCGGCTGGCGGCGGCCGGCCTCGGCGCCGGTCAGGTGGACGCTGTCCTGCTGACCCACCTCCACAGCGACCACATCACCGACCTCGGTGACCTCGTGACGACCCGCTGGATCACCTCATTTACTCCCAGTCCGTTGCCGGTGTTCGGCCCCGTCGGAACGGCGAAACACCTTGAGCACCTCATGGATTCGCTCGCCGACGACGTCAGTTTCCGCATGGCTCACCATGAGGATCTGGCATGGAACCCCCCGATGACCGTCACCGAAGTTGACCTCACCAGTGTCGATCCGGTCGAGGTCTGGCGCTCGGCCGGTGACTCACCTGTCGTGGTCACCGCCGGGCCCACCGATCACCGGCCTGTGCACCCGTCGATCGGGTGGCGGGTCGAGGACGGATCGGCATCGGTGGTCCTCGCCGGGGACACCGTGCCGTGTGAGGGCCTCGATCGTCTCGCCCGTGGGGCGGGGGCAATGGTCCACACCGTCATTCGCAAGGATCTCATCGCCCAGATCCCCATCCAGAGGCTGCTCGACACCCTCGACTACCACTCGTCACCCGAGGAAGCGGGGGAGACGGCGCAACGAGCGGGTGTGGGCACCCTCGTGCTGACGCACTTCGTCCCCGCTCCGGCACCGGGTGAACTCGACCAGTGGACGTCACTGGCCGCGACCACGTTCAGCGGTGCCGTCGTCGCCGGTGACGACCTGCACACGGTGACCCTGTGACCACCGCAGCCCATCCGGGCCGGCCCGACATCATCGTCATCCTCACCGATCAGGAACGTGCTGCCCCGCCGTATGAAAACGAGGAAGTGCGGGTGTGGCGCCAGCGCCGACTCCCCGGCCGCCACTGGTTTGACACCTTCGGGGTGAACTTCACCCGGCACTACACGGGCTCAGTGGCGTGTGTGCCGAGTCGACCCACGCTGTTCACCGGTCACTACCCCGACACCCACGGTGTCACCCAGACCGACGGGATCGGCAAGGAGGCCGACGACAGTCGCATGCGCTGGCTGCGACCCGATGAGGTGCCCACCATGGGTCACTGGTTCCGCGCCGGCGGCTACGACACCTACTACGACGGCAAGTGGCACCTCTCCCACGCCGACCTCCACGACGACGATGGCAACCGCATCGCCACCAACACGGCCACCGGTGAGGTCATCGCCGACGGTCTGGCTGCGTACCGGGCCGCTGACGTCCTTGACCCCTTCGGGTTCTCCGGCTGGGTGGGACCCGAACCCCACGGGGCCGACATCGCCGACTGTGGCCTGGTCCGAGACCCCTTGATCGCTGCCCGTGTCGTCGCCTGGCTGTCGGACCGCTACAGCCGCCGCCTCGCCGGCGATCCTGACGCCCTGCGGCCGTTCCTGTGTGTGGCGAGCTTCGTGAACCCCCATGACATCGTGATGTTCCCGGCGTGGATCCGCCGCGGCGACGACTCCCCCATCGCCGTCGACCCCTTCGACACGCCTGAGGTTGAGGCTGCTCCTTCGGTGCATGAGGATCTGAGCACCAAGCCAGCAGTGCAGGCCCGCTACCGCGACACCTACCCCACGGCCTACGGACCCGCTGAAGTCGTCGGGGGCACCTACGCCACTGAAGGGCCGACCTACCGGCAGATGTATCACCGACTGCACGCCGATGTCGACGCTCCCCTCGACGCCGTACGTCAGATGATCTGTGACGGGGCCACCAGTGGGGGCGCACCGGCGGGAACGGTGATCGTCCGCAGTTCGGATCACGGTGAACTCCTCGGGGCCCACGGGGGGCTGCACCAGAAGTGGTTCACCCTCTACGACGAGGCCGTGCGGGTGCCATTCACGATCGTGCGCCTCGATGACAGCGGCCGCATCGCCGATCTCGGGCCGACGACGGTCGACATTCCCACCTCACACGTGGACCTGGTTCCCACACTCCTCGATGCGGCCGGCCTCGATGAGAAGCGACTGTCCGATGATCTCGCCACACGGTTCAGTGAGGTCCATCCCCTCCCCGGCCGGAGCCTGTTGTCGGTCCTCTCCCAACCCGAACAGCTCGCCGCAGACCACACCATCTACCTCCAGACCCGCGATGACATCCTCGAAGGGGACCAGATCGAAGGCCTCGCCGCCCGACACTGGAACATCGAGGACGCCCCACCCGAATTCCAGATCGCCGTTCCCACCTCGGCGGCCGCCAACCTCGAAGCCGTCATTGGCGGCATCGACGATGCGAACGGAGAAGGACATCTGTGGAAATTGGTGCGCACCTTTGATGATCCGAGGTGCTGGACCGAACCGGGAACCCGGCAGTTGGCGACGTCCGGCCCCGATGGGGAGACGTGGCGCGAAGAAGTGCTCGCCGACGAGTGGGAGCTCTACGACCTCACTGATGATCCCGAGGAGGTCACCAACCTCGTCCACCGGTGCGAGCACGACCCGCGTATCGCTGCGATATTCGATCTTCTCAAGACTCGTCTCGAGGCCGAGCGCCAGCGTTGCCTCCCCGGTCGCAACACCCCATGGCCTTACGTCACTGCCGCCCGGGCGCTGGGAGCGGTCTAGGTCGACACCGTTGACCTCAGCGGTCACGGGCGCAACGAAATCCGGTGTTGCCCGACGTGCTGTCAGGTGCTGAACCGGTCCGGGCTCCGGGCCGGTAGCGGTGACAGTAGGAGTGGTGGCAGAGGTCCGAACCCCCCTTGAGCACCACGTTCGCCGACGAGTCGTCACCGCCACCGGTACAGCAGGCACCCCCAGGCGCGAAGCAGTCCGCCGTCCATTCCCACACGTTGCCGATCATGTTGGCAAGTCCCCACGCATTCGGCTCGAACGCATCCACCGGACAGGTTCCCGCCCAGCCATCCTCAGCCAAGTCCGCACCCGGGAAGTTCCCTTGGAACACGTTGGCGTGATGAATGCCACCAGCCTCGAGTTCGTCGCCCCACGGCCACACCGAGGTCGATCCGGCACGCGCAGCGAACTCCCACTCCGCCTCGGTCGGAAGACGACGCCCACACCACGCGGCGTAGGCCATCGCGTCGTGCTGTGAGACGTGGACCACGGGATGATCGGTGAGGTCGGTGAGGTCGCTGTGGGGACCGAAGGGATGGGCCCAGTCCGCTCCCATCACCTGACGCCACCATGGTGCCTGCGCCACCGCCCGGGTCGGAGGGTGGTCGTCGGGAAGATGTCCAGCGAAGACGAATGACCAGCCGGAGCGCTCGGCATCGGTCCGGTGACCGGTTGCGGCAACGAATGCGGCGAACGCAGCGTTGGTCACGGCACACACTTCAAGTGAGAACGGATCCACGCTGACCTGCCGCACTGGGCCCTCGCCGTCACCGGCGTAGGACCACGGGCTCTCGTCACCCATGGGGAAAACCCCTCCGGGGAGGTCAACCAGCACCCCCAGAGAGTGGTCGTAGGCGGATTCACCGGGGAGCACCGGCTCACGGTACCCCCCGTCCGCTTACCGGGAGGGCGTACTAGCGTCAGGGGCACAGGGCGCCTGCAACGTGGCCCGGG
>JALRFT010000203.1 GCA_023261915.1 Acidimicrobiales bacterium
AGCGCGGCGCCGAGATACAGCAGCCCGGCGAGCACCAAGGTGCTGACGTCACCGACGAGTTCGGCGGCGAGTGGTGTCGACACCCCAAAGAGCACTGCTGCCAGCGCGCAGCGAAGAACTCCCCGGCTAGGCAAAGCGATGACCCGACCTAGAGGTGGTTGGGATGAGGCAGGGGTTCTGCCCATGCGGTCGGGGTCATTGAACCTCCAACGAGCGAGGAATGATGTTGTTGAGACGAAGAAGGGCCGCGGCCATCTCGGCCCGGCTGACGGAACCTCCGGGGCGATAGGGATTGCTATAGGTGACGCCATTCGCCGTCAGGAAACACACACCCTGTCGGGCCCAGAAAGGTATGAGGTCCTCATCTTCGATGCCGCACGATTCCGCCGCAGGAGGTGACCCCGACATCCGCCACAGGAAGGCGGCCAACTCGGCCCGGTTCACCAGGTCGGTGGCCCGGAACGGATCGGCTGACGTTGCCCGGGTCGCTCTCGCCCAGCAGGCGGCAAAGCGGGCGTAATTGGGAATGGCCGTTACCCCGTCGATGAACCCACACGAACTCTTCGCCGCGGGCTGGCCGGCGAAGCGCCACAGGAACGTCACCATCTCGGCGCGATTGACCGCGTCGCCAGGCCGGAAGGGATTGGTGGCGGTGATCTGGGCCTCTTTCAGCCAGCACGCTCCATCGCGGGCCCAGATGGCGATGGCAGCTTCATCGATGAACCCACACGACTTGGGGCCGGAGATGACCGTGGCAACCGCCACCACCCGGCCGGGAATGGTGAGGGTGCCGAAGAACCCGTACCCCGCCGTCCGCACCGCCGTGAGCGGTACCGACTCTCCAGCGGCAAGGGCGACCGACCCGACCCTGACGAGATCAGACTCCCGTACCTTGACGATCCGGCCCCCGGCTATGCCAGAGGCTCCGAAGTACACGTGGGTTCCGTCACTGATCGCCGCCGCCGCCCCGTCCTCACCGACATTGAACGTCCGGGCGCCGACGCGGGTGAGGTCGGTCAATCGGACTTTCACCACGCGGCCCGGGGCAGTGAACGTCCCGTAGTAGCCGTAGATTCCGCTGAGCACGGCGCTCTCAACACCAACCTCGCCATCGGCCAACGTAAGAGAACCGAGTCGCGCCAAGGGGGACAACTGCACCTTCACGATGCGCGACGCACCACCGGTCTGACGCGCCGAGAAGTAGGCGGCACCGCCGTAGATGATCCCGGTGGAGAGATCCCCTTCCCCGGCATTGAGCGTGATGCCTTCCACGCGAGCGAGGTCGGTGAGGCGCACCTTGATGACCTTGCCCGGGTTGGTGTCCGTTCCGAAGTAGGCGTGTGTTCCGTCGGTCACTGCCGACCCGATCGGGCCGTCGGCACCCAACATCACCTGCGCGGCCACTCGGGTCATATCCGACAGGCGGACCTTGACGACCGAGGCCGGCGTGGTGTTGGTGGCGAAGTAGCCGTAGGTCCCGTCACTGACCGCCGAGGTGACGAAATTTTCGCCGGCGCCGAGGGTCAACGCCCCCACGCGGGTCATGTCCGACAGGCGGACCTTGACCACCTTGCCCGGGCTGGTATCGGTGGCGTAGTAGGCATGGATGCCGTCGCTCAGGCTGGCCCTCAGCTCGCTTTCACCGGCATTGAACGTGACCGAACTGAACCGCACCGGGTTGCTCGCAATGGAGACCGCAGGGTCACTGGATCCCGGATCGGCCATGGCCGGATTCACGACCACGGGGACCGCAAAGGTGACCGCTGCGACGGCCAGCATGAACGAACGCCGTTTCCATCGTCGCATCGCATGCCCCCTCGCCAGTCGTCCCACCCGAGCAGCAGGTTACCGCCGGTGGTACCTGCGATTCCGTCGCATCTGTGCCGTGTCCACCGCTCCAGAGCAGGGGGGAATACCGGCAAAGGGGCCACAACCGAGGCCGTGCGGGACCCGCCGACCAGAACCGCCGTGCAGTGGGCGCTGAGGGACTCGAACCCCCGACCCTCTCCTTGTAAGGGAGATGCTCTAGCCAACTGAGCTAAGCGCCCCGATCCCGGTCCCCCGGGCGGAAGCCACAGATCCTACCGCTACACCTCGGGAGCCGAACCGAGGGTGTCCCGATCACGTCTCGCCAGTGCCACGAGCGCCGCCGCCGTCTCCGCCTGCAAATCGGGCAAGGCGACCGGGTCGAACCACCCGACGTCGGCGATCTCCGCCGGATCAGGCGTCAGGCCGTCAAGGTCGGCGTCACGGGTTGGGCGGCCCCGGAAGATCACGTCGACGCGGTGCAGCCGAGACGCCACCACCACGGCGGGTTCACCCACCAACTCGACGACCAGACCGACCTCCTCGGCAACCTCCCGACGCACACCATCGACGGGATCCTCGTGTCGAGCGAGCAACCCACCGGGCAGTCCCCATCCGTGGCGGTAGGTCTGCCGGATCAGAAGCACGCGACCGTCGGATCGTTCGATGCGACACATGGCACCCACCGTGTACCCCGGGGTGCCAAGCCGCACGAGACGGCGACGGACGCCACGCGGTAGGCGTCCGAACAACTGGAGAGCGAGTCGATGCACCCGGGTGCGCATCACCCCAAGCGTAGAGGGGCCGGCTCATTGTCTACCGAACCGGAACTACGGAACGGTCGGCGTCGTGAAACCGGCCCGAGCCACCATGAGCGCCGATCCGAGGTCCTCGGTGCCTGCGGCCACCGGGGTACGACGATCGGAGGGATCGAGAGTGACGAGGTCGCGGCCCTCGGCGTCAGCGACGAACGCCCCGGCCTCGCGACAGATCAGCATGCCGGCGAGGTAGTCCCACACGCCATGGGCATTCCACGAACAATCGAGGTAACCGTCGAGGGTTCCGTCCGCCACCGCACACAGGTCAAGCGCCGCCGCCCCCAACGCCCGGTACTGCTTCCATCCCAGGTAGTGCGGCGGGTAGCCCGACAACCCGACCATGGCCGACCGCAGACTCGTCACCCCCGAAGGGCGGATCGGCCCACCGTCACGGGTGGCGCCCTGACCGGCCACCGCCTCATAGCGACGACCATGAGCGAGGTCACCAACCAGAGCAACCCGTGGCTCGCCGTCAACCACCGCACACAGGCTCGTGGCGAACCACGGCACTCCCCGACTGGCATTCGTGGAGCCATCGAGGGGGTCGACGACCACGGTCACCCGATGCCCGGCGTCGCTGCGACCCGATTCCTCGGACACGACCCCTACCCCGGCGGCGCCAAGCACCTCGAGGGCCGCACCGTCGGCGACCAGATCGGCGGCGTACTGGCCCCGACTGGTATCCACCATGGACCAGTCCGTGACCCCCGCCACCGCCTCGGTCACGGCGTCGGCCACCTCGCCGAGGAGTCCCAACAACGCGTCATCGCTCCAGTTGCCGGGTTCCGCGGGTGGCGTCATGGACCGACCGTACCGGGCCGAAGCACCTCCCGACGAGATCGTCTCGGCAGCGTCGTCGTGGCGTGGCAGGCTTGGGGTGTGGCCGTGATCGACATCCCCGGGTTCGTCGCCGATCTGAAGTCCCACGCCGTCGACCACCAGTTCCATGTGCACGACGAGCGCCACTTCATCGAGACCTACTCCCTACGCCAGATGTGGGAGGTCGAACTGCACCCCGAACAGGCCTGCGGTGGCCCCCTTGATCTCCACCTCGCCCTCGAGGTTGACCCACGTGCCCTGCTGCAGTTCGAAGATCAGGTCGTTGAACTCGATGAGGCTGACGAACCCCCCACCGGGTTCTGGTTTCCTCTGGCGTTCAACTGGGCGTTGCCCCCGCTGCCTGCCGGGCCGGATCTGCTGGTGCTCGCCACCGAGCTCGCCGAGATCGGCGGCACCGAGTTGCCCCTTGAGGTCTCCGCCATCGATTCCTACGCCACGGCCCTCGACGCCCCGGAACGATCACTCAGCATCGTGGCCCGCATCCAGGTGCCACTCGACCGGATTCTGATGGGCCAGGAACAACTCTGCGACGTGCTCGACCGGTGCCATGCCGTAAGCATGTTCCTCTTGGACCGTGCTCCCGTGTGGCTCGAGGACCTGTGAGCCGCACCGTCCAGCACATCGAGTTCACGTTCGACGACCGCGACGCCGTGATTGACGCCATGCGCGAACTCGTGGCCCGTCGTGCCGGCTGGGTCAACATCCAGCCCATCGTCGATCAGGAGCGTCTGCCGGCACCGCCGACCGGCATCATCTCGGGCTGGCTCACCGGCGGTCTCCCCCCTCTGCCGATCGGCACGTTCATGGCCCCCGAGATGAGACGCGGCCAGCTGCGGCACGGATCCATCGGGCTAGCCCACAACGCCAACGCCAAGGTGGCTCGTCGACTGGTGGAGGCCGGCATCGTTGCACCCGAGGGTTGGCACGCCGTGCAGGACAACGCCCGCCGCGGGGTGGTCCTCAACGTGCCACCCGACGCCGATGCCGCCGTTGTACTCGACTGGATCCTGCGGTCCATCGAAGAACTCGCCACCGTTCCCACCGATCGGACCTACCGGGCCACCACCCATCTGTGAGGACCGGCCGCTAGGGTTCGGCCATGCCCAACACCCAGAACCGCCGCAGTGAAAAGCCCTCGCCCATCACCGCTCGCCGCGTGGTCGTGGCCCTGTTGGTTGTCGCCGCCGTAGCGTTCATCATCCAAAACACGAACACCGTCGACATCTCGTGGTTGATGTTCGGTTTCAGCGCCCCGCAATGGCTGATGACGGTGATGCTGCTCGCCGTCGGTTTCGTGGTGGGGTGGTTCGTGGGTCGCCCCGGCCGCAAAGACTGACGATCTGTTACCTGGGGGCCATCGGAGCCCGAAGGGGTGCGACCGAGCAGTCAGTGCACCGGTTCGGCTGAGGTCGACCCGGGGGCGTCGTCAGTGTCGTCGAGCACCAGGGGTGCGCCCACACTGGGTTCGCCACCCGTGGGATCGATGATCTCGCCGGTGAACAGGAAGTTCAGCGCCTGAATCATCACGCCCGGTTCGGAACTGCCGGCGTCGTGAGGGTCAAGGCCATGGAGCCCCGGAGTTGGCGGCAGGTTCGTGGTGGGCGGGGCCGGCGTGGCGAAGTCCCACACGGACAGCACGGATCGAGTGGTGGGCATGGTCCCCACGTCCTCGATACCCCACATCGGTTCGACGTCGCTCGAACGCCCATCACGCAGGGCCGGCCGACGCACGGCCGCGCCGATGGTGCGGGCGAGCACCTCGGTCGCCACGTTGGGAACCTGGTGGTCACCGAACGCCTCGATGAGTAGCACCGTCTTGGGGGTGACCCCCGGGTAGGGGTCGGTGGTGAGGTGCTGGACGTACCCAGAGTTCTCGCCCCGATCCCACAGCAGCTGCAGGAGTTCGAGGGCAACCATGCGGTCCACTGGGTCGGGGTAGGCGCCGTGGAATACGTCCTCGAAGGCCAGCCAGTTCACCGACCGGGGCAGCATCAGGTTGTAGGCCAGTCCGGGGACGCCGAACACGGCCCGCTGCCACTCGTCGGCGACGGCGCTCGCCACGCCACCGAGGATGCCGCCCTGACTGTTGCCCACGAACACCGAGCCGTCAGGGGTCAGCCGGGGCGAGCCGTCGGGGCCACGGAAGGCTGGGTGGGAGGCAAACCCGTCGGGACGGTTGGCCAGCCGCGCCAACAAGATGAACGCCAGTTGTGACTGCTGGAGGCGGTCGGGAATGGAGACGAACCGCGACAGGTCGGTGAGGACGTCGGCCACGTGGGGGACGTCCTCGGTGCACATCCCCACCCAATCCGTGCCACACACATTGAGGTTCCCGAGAGAGCAGATGCCGTCGAGGGTGTACACCTCGTCCCGGCTGGAGAGAAGCCCATGGCCGAACACGAGCGTGCCGCGCGGGGCAGCGTCGGCGGCGAACAGGAAGGTGAACGGGGCGCGCCACGTCGGATACTCGGGGTTGATGACGGGTCGTCCCGCCGCATCAAAGAGCATCCGGCCCCCAGGCGAGCCGTCGTTGTCGAGGTAGTTGGGAACACTGAAGGTGCCCTGCACCGACACCGGGTCACCGGAATCGTCGATCTCGGTGACCTCGAAGTCAGGCATGAACCCATCAGCAGCGGCCACCATGGCCCGCAGTCGGCCCGACAGGCTGTCACTCGATGCCACCGGGAACGACCATACGAGCGGCAGATCCGTCGGCACCGGGTCACCAGTGCTGGTGACGAGTGCATCGATCTCCACTTGGTAGCGGTGACCCTCGATAAGCGCCCGGGCCGGATGGATCATCACGAGGTGGTGGCGCTCGGGGTCATAAGAGTTCAACTCCGCCCAGTAGGGCCAGCGCTCGCCTGTATCGAGATCGGTAAGCCGCACCGCCACATCAGGGGCCATGGACGAACCGATATCGGTGCTGGCGGGTACCCCGCTGCGGGCGAGATCGACACCGGGGACGTGCACGAGGATGCGACTGCCGGGTGAGAACCCGTCGGCCACGTTCTGGGCTGACACATCAATGGGGATCCCGGCGGCGTTGCGGGGCACAGCGTCGGCGGGGATGGCGAGGCGAACCCCGGTCGCCGTCGAGGGATCAGGGACGGTGAAGCGGTCGTGGGGCCACGGCAGCAGTCCGCTGGCAGGGGTCCAGATTTCAGGTGACATCCCCCCAATCTTTCACACTCGGGTCCCCGCCATGACCACTCCCCGGTCGTGCGTTCACCGTTCCCCTACGCTTGGGGTCGTGGAAGAAACCCGCCACACCTTCTGTCGGATCTGTGAATCACTCTGCGGTCTCGAGGTCACCGTCGACGATGGCACGGTGACCCGCATCCGGCCCGACGAGGATCACGTCGGTACCGCCGGGTTCGCCTGCATCAAAGGGGTGAAACAGCACAAGCTGTACGCCTCGCCCGACCGGCTCGAACACCCGATGCGTCGCGACGGTGACTCGTGGTCCGCGGTCAGCTGGGAGGAAGCAGAGACCGACATCGGCCGGCGGGTGCGGGCCATTGCCGACGAGCACGGCCCGAACTCAGTGGCCATGTACGTCGGTACTGCCGCCGGTTTCGGGGTGCTGCACCCCGTGTTCGCCCAGGGCTTCATGGACGGCATCGGATCCGAATCCATGTTCGCCAGTGCCACCCAGGATTGTTCCAACAAGTTCGCTGCCGCCCGCGAGATCTACGGCTTCCCCTTCACCCAGCCCTTCCCCGACGTCGACCACACCAGCTGTCTCGTCATCGTGGGGGCCAACCCCGTGGTGTCGAAGTGGTCGTTCCTCCAGGTCGCCGACCCCACCAAGCGTCTGCGGGAGATGGCTGAACGGGGCGGACGGGTGATCGTGGTTGACCCCCGCTTCACCGAGACCGCCCGCGCCGCCACCGACCATGTCTTCATCCGCCCCGACACCGACGTGTTCTTCTACCTCTCGTTCCTCAACGAGGTACTCGCCACCGGACGCGTTGATGGGGCCATGGTGGCCAACCACACCACCGGCATCGACGAGATCACGAACCTCGTCGCCCCGTGGACCCCCGAACGCACTGCTGCGGTCACCGGTATCGAACCCAAGGTTCTGCGAGACATCGTGGCGGCCTACCTCGACGCTGACGGCGCAGCCCTGTACTCGTCAACCGGAGTGAACATGGGTTCCAACGGGGTGTTGGCCTACTGGCTCCAGGAGGTCATCAACGCCGTGTCGGGCAATCTCGACCGTCGGGGCGGCACGCTTGTCGGCAAGGGCATCTTCGACTTCGCCAAGTTCGGCAAGCGCACCGGCACGCTCATGAGCGACGCCACGTCACGCATCGGCGGGTTCCGCAAGGTCAACGACGCCTTCCCCGGGGGCATCCTCGCCGACGAGATCCTCACCGACGGCCCCGGGCGGATCCGGGCCCTGTTCGTCACCGGTGGCAACCCGCTCATCACCATGGCCGATGCCGGGCGGTTGCGCGAGGCGTTCGGACAGCTCGAGTTGCTCGTCACCGTGGACATCTACCGCAACGAGACAGGTTCACTCGCCCACTACACGCTCCCCGCCACCGACCCGCTGCAACGTGCCGACCTACCCTTCATCTTCCCCCTCGTGCTCGGCATGCAGTCACGCCCCTACCTCCAGGCCACCGAAGCCGTCAGCGCCCCCCGGGGTGAACAACGCGACGAGGCGTCGATCTACCTCGCACTCGCCAAGGCAGCCGACGCTCCCCTGTTCGGGTCGAAACGTGGACAGCGGATGCTGGAGCGCATGGCCGCCCGCCACGCCCGTCGCAACGGCCTCGCCCGGCCGACGGTGCCATCGGAGAAATTGTTGAACCTGCTGTTGCGAGTGACCCGTCAACCCGGGTTCCGTCGGCTGCTACGCCACCCCCACGGCCTTGCCCGGACTCAGGTGCAACCAGGATCGTTCCTCAGCAAGCGCATCGTCACCGATGACCGCAAGGTCCACCTCGCCCCCGAACGCCTCATGGCCGCAGCCGAGCGGCTCGAAACCGAGTTCGCCGCCGCCGAACAACGAGCCGAACGGATGCTGCTCATCACCAAGCGGCATACCAAGACCCACAACTCGTGGACCCACAATCACCCTGAGATGGTGGCCAACGGGTTCACCACCAACCACCTCTACCTCCACCCCGCTGACGGGGAGCGACTCGGTCTCGGCGACGACGACCTCGCCGACGTGACCTCAGCCACCGCCACCGTGCGGGTACCGGTACGACTCCACCACGAACTGATGGAAGGCGTGTGCGCCCTGCCCCATGGATGGGGACACCAGCACGCCACCGGGTTGTCGGTGGCGTCACGTACCACCGGGGTGAACGTGAACCTGCTCGCTGCCTCAGGCCCCGACGCCGTCGACCCCGTGTCGGGCATGTCGCACCTCACCGGGATCCCCGTTGACATCACCCCCGCCGCGGGGCCACTCGATCCCGACTCGTGGTCGGGGATGGCACCGGCTGAGACACCGGTGGCGATCAGCGCATCCTGATGGTGGGCGAACCGACCGGCGGCGGTCGGCGGGATCCATCGCCATTGACCGACCTCCTCACCTGCCGTCGACAAGACTGATCCGATGAGGCGAATCGCAGCGGTCACGCTGGTTGCCGTCCTCGTGCTGTTTGCGGCCAGCTGCGCCACCGACACCGGCGAGGGCGCATCCGTCGTCGAGCGAAACGCAGCAGGTCCGGCCGAGGGTGGGGTACTCGTGAGCATGGGGGACTCCTACATTGCGGGCACCGCCGGCCGGTGGCGGGGCAACTCGAACGGCTTCACCAACGTGCCGCAGAACCTCGAGGCGTTTCGGCGGTCTGACACCGGGGCGAACGCCTACGACAACTACGGCCGTGAGTTCCCCGGCGAGGAATGCTTCCGCTCCCGATCGGCCGCCATCCATCTCGGTGGGAACTGGACCAGCGTGAACATCGCCTGCTCGAACGCCCGAACGAACACCCGGGTCGACGAGGACGGGAAGTTCAAGCCGGGGCTCGACACCGGGGGCCAGCTTGACCTCCTCGCCGACATTGCTGCGACTGATCCGGTACGGATGGTTGCCGTGTCGATCGGGGCGAACGATTTCCGTTTCGGTCCCACCGTGAAGAACTGTGTGACAGGGTTCCTCACGAGCTTCTCGGCCTTCCCCGACCGTTGCAGCGAGGACCCAGAGGCCGTCGCCACCCTCTCCCCCGAGTCGATCGCCTCCGTGCGGGCATCAATCGCCCGGGCCCTCGGGGACATCGTGACCACCATGCGCGACGCAGGGTACGCCGATGACGCCTGGGCCCTCGTGTCGCACAACTACCCGAATCCGCTCCCACCCCCTTCGGCGATGCGGTACTCCCAGTCGGGCTATGAGCGGCAGGTCACCGGTGGGTGTCCCTTCTATGACGCCGACCTTGCGTGGTTCGCCACCTGGATGGCCACGGTCAACGCCACAGTGTCCGCCGCCGCCGCCGACGCCACGGCAGCCACGGGCAAGGAGATCGTCACCCTTGACCTCGCGGATCTCTTCGAGGGTCGTCGCCTGTGCGAGCAAGGCACGAAACTCGTTGAGGAGACCACGGACGATGCCGGACTCGTCGAGTCAGCCGAACGGGTCGACATGATCCGGCTGACTTCGCTGGCCCCGGGGTCGCCCTACAACCTCAATGAGGGCGTGCACCCCAACCAACTCGGCCAGCTGGCCATCCGGGCCTGCCTGCGCTCGGCGTTCAACGACGGCGCTGCGCGCTCAGGCACGTGTCGTGCCCCCGCCGACTGGGGCGCCACAAATTCGGCTGGCGAACCACCGGTGGTCTTCTTTCCTAGCTGAGCGGGATCCCCAACCTCATCGGCCCGGCAGGCCAGCGTCGGCGAAGGTCACGCCCTTCCACGTTCCACCCTCGTCCACGAACACGTTCACCCGCTGGGTGGGGGTCTGGGTCACTCCGTCCCGGTCGATGGAGCCCCGGTAGGAAACAATCAACACGCCAGGGGCGGCCGTGACGGAAATGTCGGACACCTGAGGGTTCTCAAAACACACCGAGGCGATGACCTCGAGCACCTCGGTCTTGGACTTCGCCCCCGTGGCAGTCACCGACTGAAAGGCCGGGTCCAACAACTTTTCGTACTGCGCTACGTCCCCACCTTCGCAATCGAGGGTGTCGTAGTACTCGTTCACCAACTGGGCACCAACCGAATCGGCCGTGGCCTGGTCCAAGGTGGTGGGCGAGGACGAGCACGCCACGGTGGTCAAACCTACGACGGCGAGCAACAGAAGAAGAGGACGAACAGTTCGCATGAGACACCTTTTCGGATGGGGATGGGGACGGAGACGGGATCGGGACAGGATCGAAGACTCCGAACCTAGTGCGACCGGTGCCGCCGTTACGGGGACTCAGTTGACGGTGAGACGATCGCGCAATTCTCGTTTGAGGATCTTGCCAGTGGCTCCACGGGGTAACGGTTCGTCGGTGAACACCACCACCGACGGCACCTTGAACGATGCGAGATGGGTAGCAAGGTGGGCCCGCAAACCGTCGGCATCGAGGGTCTCGCCGTCACGCAGCATCACGGCGGCGGCAACCTCCTCCCCGAGGCGCTCATGGGGCACACCGAACACTGCTGCCTCGTGGATGGCGGGATGGGTGTAGATGGCAGCCTCCACCTCGGCGCTGTAGACGTTCTCCCCGCCCCGCAAGATCATGTCTTTGGCGCGGTCCTCCACGAACACGAACCCCTCGTCATCGATGCGCCCGATGTCACCGGTGCGCAACCACCCGTCGACGATCGTCTCGGCTGTGGCCTCCGGCCGGTTCCAGTAGCCACGGATCAGATTGGGACCGCTGAACCAGATCTCGCCCACCTCTCCCGCCGGCAGGTCGTTGCCCGCCTCGTCACGAACAACCACGCCCATCACCGGCAGCACCCGACCGGTGGAGCGCGGCTTGCGGAGGTAATCGTCGGCCGAGTTCTGAGGTCCATAGGCGTTGGTCTCAGTCATGCCGTAGCCAATGCCGGGCCGGCCGTTGCGAAAGCCCTTCTCCACCCGGTCGACGAGTTCGGGGGGGGCGGGTGCGCCGCCACCCCCGACAGCGACCAGTGAGGTCGTGTCGGTGGTGGCGAACGACGGGGATTCGAGCAGGTCCCAGCTCATGGTGGGGACACCGACGAAGTGAGTGATCCGCTCCCGTTCGATGAGTTGCAGGGCCCGCTCAGCATCCCACTTGTAGAGCATCACGAGCTTGCAACCCCCCGCGATGCAACTCAGCATGACCGGCACCAAGCCGGTGACGTGGAACAGCGGAACGATGAGGATGAACGTCGTCGGCCACGGATGGGGTTCACGCGGTGGCTCCATGGCGGCGTTGACCCGGGAGCGTGCTCCGTACGCCATGAGGGCGTGCAGCACGGCCCGGTGGGTCGACACCGCACCCTTGGGATGGCCGGTGGTGCCCGACGTATAGAGGATCATGACGTCGTCATCGGTCGCGGGCGCCTGCGATGGGAGTGCGGCACCGGCGACGAGCACATCGTCGAACCGGTCGACGCCGGCCGGCAACGGGCCGTCGGCACGGACCACCACAGCAGCGACCCCGAGCGCCTCACAGGCACCGGCGGCGCGTTCTATACGTTCGGTGTCGGCCACGAGGAGTCGGGCCCCCGAATCCTCGAGACCAAAGTGGATTTCCTCCGCCACCCACCAGGCGTTCATGCACACTGCCACCGCCCCGACCGACACCGTGGCGGCGAACGCCACAATCCATTCCGGGTAGTTGCGCATGGAGATCGCCACCCGGTCACCGGGCCGGATGCCGTATCGATCGACCAGCGCCGCTGCGAACCCGTCGATGCGGTCGAGGACCTCGCCGATCGTGAGTGACTCATCCTCGAACACGAGAAAGACGGCGTCAGGATCCCGCTGGCGCAACGAGCCGAAGAGCTCCCGCAGGGTTGCGGGCGCGTGGGCGAACACCCGCTGGTGACGGCCGTCGTGCACGACCTCGACGGTCTCGTACGGACTGGTAGGCCCCAGCACTGCCGCCACGGCCTCGTCCCACGTCACTGCTGTGTCCCCCACCACCGACCCCCCGAGCGCTACGGCTTCACGAACAGCAACTGGAACTCGACGGTGGCGTTGTCAGCCACGGACAGCACGATGGGTGCTGACGGCGGAGTGACGCCGTAGTCGGTGAACAAGATGCTGAAAGATCCGACGACGACGATGGTGCCGTCAACGAGTTGGGCTTCGATGGGAACCTGCACGGACCGGGTCACCCCGTGGGCGGTGAATTCGCCAGTGGCCGTCGCCGACACGGGTGAACCCGAGGCCGCCCCGGACCCGAGATCCACAGGTTCAGTGAGGGTGAAGGTGGCGGTGGGGAACTGCCCCGTCTCGAGTGCCTGCTGCACCCGATTGTCGCGTCGAGCCTCATCAGTGGTGATCGAGGTCATGTCGACGGTGAACTCGGCGGCGGTGAGTTGGTTGCCGGCAATGGTGAGCGAGCCGGTGACCTCACCGGTGCGGCCCACTGCAGTGGTCGAACCGATGTTGGCGAGTTCTTCTTCCACCCGGAAACCGGCGAAGGACCCGGTGGCCGATGTGTAGTCGAACGTTCCGGTCTCGATATCAAGGTCCCAGGTACCGTCCACCGATCCGGGGGTCGTCGTGGACCCGGTGGCACCATCGGCGGCCTCAACCTGTTCAGTGGCCGCCGAGAGGCTCACCTGTTGGGGAGCATCATTGCGCAGGAACCACCACAGGCCGCCGCCGACAACGACGACGACCACGACCGCGATCACCACGGCGAGAACGGACTTTTTCGACACGACACCACCTCCGGCCGGTGACCTGCTCACCGATGCCGACCGCAGGCTACCGGTAATGCGCGAGGCCCGCCCTCGGGCTCGATTACCGGCCGCTCACGAAGCAGTGGTCATCCGGTGGCGGGCACGCCTCGGCGGCGAATGACCCCGACGAGCAACGCACCGCCGACGATCAGAATCATGGCGAGCCACAGCGTGCCCATCCCACTGGCACCCGTCGCCGGCAGCCCATTGGCATTGGGGTCGTAACGGTTGGTAACCACCACCCGAGTCGGGCCGCTCACGGTGAACCCGTCAGGCGACTGGCCGTTCTCGACGGTGACGAGCGTGGCGGTGGCGCCGCGGGCGTCCGGCTCGGTCACAGCACACGTCGCACCCACAGGTACGACAAGCGGTGAGGATACCCCGGCCGCAATCTCGAGACGGGCCGACGGGGCATCGGTGAGAACGAAAGGTGAACTGCTGTTGGTGAGGTCGAGGCGCGCGGTGCCGATCGAGCAGTAGACGTCGATACCGAACACCCCTGCGGGGCCGGCGCCCTCCACGACCTTGGCCACCTCGAGGGTGGCGACGGGGAATTCGTTGGTGGCCACCACGTCGACAGCCGGCTGGTCCGCTGCGGGCAGGGTCACCGTGCCGACGACACGGGGAACGTCCCCGGTGGCAGTCCCGTCATTGGTCTCGACCACGGTGCACTGCGCCCCCACCGGAATGGGATTCACGTACCCGACCAGTACATCAAGGTCCAGGGTCACCTCGGGGAACGGCGGCAGGGTGAACCCGGCGAGTGTGCAGGTGGTGGCGAAGGTGAAGGGTCCCGCCGCCCAGCGCGTACCTTCGCCGACGAGGACCTTGGTGAGGCGGATCCCCGAGTCGTCACTGCCTGCACGACTGCCACCGGGAACGTAAGTGTTCGTGGCCGTGATGGTGACGTCGTCATTGGCTTGGCTCACGGTGACCTTGTTGTCCACCGTGGCGCTGATGTCGACTTCGGTTGCGCCCACCGAGTTGGTCTCGGTCACCCAACAGCGCGACCCCAGCGGAATGCTGTCATCAACGAGCTCCTGTTGACCACCTCGGAGGGTCAGTTCCTCGTCGAGGAAGACCTGGACGCCTTCGCCGTTGATGAGGTCCCGTTCGCACTGCAAACGCAAGGTGAATTCGGCGGTGGCCATAGGTCCGGCGGCAGCACCGTCGAGAACCTTGGCGACCGAGATCGACCCGGCCGGGTACTCGTTGGTGACCGTGACCTCCACCGGACCCGGCGGGTCAGGGTCGTAGCGGGGAATGCTGAATGCTCCAGCCGGGGAGATCGTGGTGGTGACGGCGTCGCCGGCGTTGATCTCGTCGACGGTGCACACATAGTCGGCGGGGATGGGGCTCACGGTGGCCGTCAGATCATCAGGTGAGAGGGTGACTTCCTCGATGACCGGATCAAGACCACCCAGCGGATCGGTGCACGCCACCCGCATCACGTAAGGACCCTGGGCCCACTCCGACGCCGCACCGGTGAGTTCCTTGGTCACGACAACACCGCCGGTGGTGTACGTGTTGGTCACATCCACCTCGGTACCGGGGAACGAGACCGGATCGGCGACGTCGTACTCATCGATCAGGACGGTGACGAACGATCCCTCTTCGACGGGAGCGTTGGATGGCGCCATGGTGACCTCCATCGCTTCCCGGGTCTCGATCTCAGTCAGGTCACAGGTAGCCCCCACGGGCAGATCGGTGATCGTGGACGACTCCCCGTCATTGAGGGCGATCTGTTGGGGGAACCCGGGCAGCAGGTCCGAGGGACCGGGGAACGAGCAGCTGACGTCGACGACGAACGGCCCGGGAATGGGCACGGGCGGGACGTTGTCCCACACCACGGTCTTGCTCACGGTCAACGCTCCGGTGCCGAACTCGTTGAGGACTGCCACGGGGACCGGGTCGCCGCCACTTGTGATGGTGACCACGACGGCGCTCTCCTCGCCCGCCATGTTGGACTGTCCACCCTGGGAGTTCGTCTCCCACACTCGACACGACGCGCCGTCGGGCACCAACGGGCCGACGTAGGCGGCCCCATCGACCAAGGTGAACGTTCCCGATGCGACCTCGGTCACGATGTCTTCGGCCGTGGTGATCTCACAGGCGAACGCCATCTCAAAAGGTGCCAGCGGGACACCGGGCGGCAAGCCCTGCACGCTCTTGGTGGCCGAGAACCCTCCCAATGGCATGCCGACACCGACCTTGAGTGGTTCGGTGGCGGGCAGCACCGTGGTCTGGCCTCCCGGCAGTCGGAATGACGGGCGGTAGGCAAACGAGTTCCACGCCACCGGCTCACTGAGCGCCGAGTTCAAATCCAGCGGCGCCTGCATGGACCACACCAGCGAGAACGACTCGCCGGGATCGAGCAGATCATCGGAGGGGAACGCCATGGTGGTGCGGAACCCGGTGACGTCTGCCCCGAGAGGAGCGCTGAACGCCGTCGGCGGACAGGTGTCCGCTGGGGGCCGGGAGAGGTTCGACGTGCAGAACGCCGAACTCGGGAACGGGGCGTTGGTGTACCCGGTGGTGACTCCCGGGTAGCCCTCGATGTTGGTGACCCCACTCAGCATGGTGGGGCGCTGATTCCATTGGGTGCCCCGAGCCTGACCCGACAGCAGCACACCGACGTCGCCCTGCACCGGCAGACCGTCGACGAGCACCACCTGGGTCGCCGGGTTCGTCCCGCTGTTGACCCCCCGGATCAGATAGTCAATGGTGCCCCCGGCCCGAACCCGCGCCGTGCACGGGTAGCGGGTGTAGACCCGGTCACCATCGAGGTACTTTGGGCAACTCGGATCATCGAGTGAGACGACCTGACCCGCAGCATTCCGCAGCCCGAGGGCAGGATCCGCAGCGATCCACTTCTCAGCAATGAAGTCGTCACCCGCAAGGGTCGTCACCGTCGTCGACGCCGTGCAGAATCGTCCCGGGCCGTACGCCGAGTTGTTCACTACCGACGTGCCGGCGCAGATCAGGTTCGGGTTGGTACCACTGGTGCCCGCCGTGTTGGTCAGCACCTCACCGGCGAGCACACCGGGGGTGAGCACCACGTTGAACTGGATTTCGATACGGCCCCCGGGTGGCAGGGTCCAGTTGGGGAACGACCACGACAGGCGGCAGACTCGATTGACATCGGTGCACCCGGGAACCGGCGGTGACACAGGGCTGCCAGGCTGGGCGGTGAACACCACCGACGCCGGCGGACTAACGCCGGCGGGCAGAACGTAGTTGATGAGATAGGGCGCGCCGGGGCTCCCGCCGGTGATGGTGGGATCAAAGGTCAGACCCGCCGGGAGCGGATCGACGACCGTCGGGTTGGTGACGGCATCGGTGCCGGTGTTCGTGGTCACGAGACTCAGCGGCGCCACATCTCCAGGACCGATGCGACTCTCGGGACCCTTGCTCAACGACAGTGCAGGCGTACCCTCGTTGACGGTCACCGTGGCCGACGCCGGGGGAATGGCGAACGTCGTGCCCGACGGCTGCAACTGTGACTCACCAGCGGCATCGGAGGTATCGATGAGACTGGCGGGGACGGGCGTCGAGGGGCTTGACGCCAGGTTCTGGCGGACCTTGACCCGGAAACACACAGTGGCGTTCGGGCAACCACCACTGCTCGGGTAGTTGGGCGACGGCAGGAGGTCGTAGCCATTGGTCGAACTCGTGAAGGTGAAGCGCAAACCTTTCACCCCCCCAGCCGCACCGGCAGGCACGCTTGGGGTGGCCGAGGCCGTGCGGGTGCCAAGCACCCACGTGCCGTTCGTGCAGTTCGCCACCGACGTACAGGCATCCACCTGCACCCGGTTGGCCCCGACGGGGAAGTTGACCCGGATCTGCCCGACGTAGTCGACGGCGTCGAAGAAGTCAGCATCGACGTCGGTCACCACGAGGCGCTTGAGATTCAGTGTTCCTGTATTCGTCACCCGGTGACGCACGTCGACGATCTGGTCCGCCAGACCAGGCTGGGGCCGGATCACCGATGCTGGGCTCAGGCTCTTGTTGAACGAGCCACCCGAACTCGGAGGAGCGGCAGAGATTGTCGGGCCACAGAAGTTCTGCGTTGGCACGTCGATTCCCACCGCAGCGCAATTACGGAACGTCGTCGACGGCGCCACACCGTCACGCAGACGCACCGAGTACGCCACCCGGAAGGTGTCCCCCACCCCCAGCGACCCGGTGACCCGCACCCGGATACCCGTGGCCCGAGCGAGGAGACCAGCGTCAGTGGCCACGTAGGGGACGTAGTCACCCGCTGTCGGGTCGTAGACCTCAAGATCGCTCGCCGGCGTAGCCGTCACTGCCCGCAGGCTGGTCAGTCGCACGACACCAAAGGGATTCCCCGCAGCGGTGGGGTCCGGCGGGTCAACGAGCACCACGTTGGTGACCGGCACGTTCCCCGAGTTGCGGAACGACAGGTTGAACGTGAGGTCCTGACCGGCCGTCATCGTCGTCACGCCGTTCGTCGACTTCGTTCCACTGCCCACACCCGGATTCGGCGCTACAACGGCCACCGACGCACAGGCATCACTCGTCGCTGACCCGGTGCCATCGATCTGAGACGACAGCGTGACCTCAGCACAGTTGAGGAGTCCCCCGTCGGTGACATCGGCTATCGACGCTCCCGGTGCGGTGCCGTGGAGCTCGAGGATCCCGGCTGCCCCGGGGGCGATCACAGCAGTGTTCCCACCGACCACACCGGTGAACGTCACCGTCACCGATGCTGCGGCAACACCGGGGGCACAGCCCAACGTGGCGAGGTTGACCAGGTCACCTGAAGCCGGGCGAGGGATCGTTTGCGGGGCGGGGTCGGCACCGCTGCGACAGTCCACGACGAGGTCGGCCGAGGTGGCACCGGCGGGGAACGTGATACGGCCCCGAGTGAGGTCCACCTTCGAGAAGTCCGTCACCGCACTGGGGCTCGGTTCACGCAGCCGCATCACTGACACGGGGAACGCAGAGTCATTGGTGGCCGTGACACGCATCGACACCCCCGAGTCCTGACCGGCCACGACGCTGCCGTCGGCCCGGTAGTCCCCGTTGCTGTCAGAGAAGAACGCCTTGGCGGCGGTGACCCGAACGTCACCGGGCTGGATGGCGTACACGGCACAGGCATCGTCACCGGCCGTGCTCCCACCGGCGACAGCTCGCACCGACGGTGAGGCACAGTTGGTCACCAACTCCGTCGTCAGGGGTTCAAGGGGTGCACCCGTTGACCGGAGTGTTGACCGCAAGACGAAGGGGGTACTGACCCGCCCAGGTGTCGGGCTGTAAGGAAGTGCTGCACCACCACTGTTGCTGAATCGGTAACGAATGCCGGTTACCGCTGACGCCGCTACCCCGGCAGGCAGGGTGAGCAGCGGGCCAGTCTGGACAGAGGACGTCACCCACTCTGCGTCGCTACATGGAGTCCCGACGGGACGTTGACAGGTCTCGACGATGACCTGATTGGCGCCATCGGGGAAGAGCTCCACGACACCTGCACCCGTCAGGTCGAATCGGTCGAAGGTGGCAGCGGTCGTGTCGGCCACCGTGATCTGGTTCACCGGCGAGGAGCTCGACGAAGCGTTACGAACCCCGAGGGTCACCGAGGCTGCGGAACCCGACCCGGCGAGACCACTGTCGGGTGACCACGACTTCGTTGACCGAGCGTCGTAGCGAACGGGGATTTCGGCGGTGACCAGTGCCGTGTCCTGCGCCGGGGTGGCGGCCGTAGCGGTGGCCGTAGCCGTGTTCGGGATCACCTGTCCGTCGGTCACCGGCGTCTCGATCGGCAGGCGGACACCGATACTGACGGTCTGGGACGACCCGGCGGGGAGGCCGACCTGGCCACCACCGAGGGGGATAATGAAGATGACCCGCAGGAGCTGGCTCGTCGGATCCCATTCCACAGTCCGCTGGCTGTTCGAACTCGGCAGCGATGTCACCTCGAAGTCTGCGGGGAGCACGTCCTCGAGCACGAGATCGACACACGGCACTTCGAGCGAAGAGCACGACACGACGAGGCGGTACTCCGTCTCCTGGCCGGGAGCGAGCGTTGACGGGTTGACCTGCTTGTCGAGACCGAGGACGGCCACACCGTTCGCCGGCATCGCCGGAGGTGCGGGGCTCTCTGCCGACTCGTCGGGCACTGCTGACGCTGTCGAGACCGGCAGAATTCCGAGGACCAGCACGACAACGGTGCCGAGGGCGGCAACCAGAGATCCGATGCGACGTCGTGGGGAAGTCATGTCGTGGGCCTTGCGTTGGGCGGGAGATCGACGCAAATCGTGACCTCGTGAACCGGTGGAGTGTATTCGGTGTCCCCAATGGGCAGGAAGACAACGAGGCCCCTAGAGCGATCGAAGCCGCAGCAGAGCGCCTGAAGCAACGGGTCGGCCACCCACGGAACCAAGAATCCCGGGTCCCGTCATCGCTCGAGCGGTTGAAGTCGCTCACCGGGCGGCCTCTCCGGCGTTACCCGGGGGAATCGCCGGAGAAATGACCGCAACGACCTCCACCTCTTTCTCTCCCCAGCCCGAAGTCGACCACTGAATCGACCGTGCGATGAGTAATCCGGCCGGGCGCTCCGCCTAGTTCGATGGGTAGAGGAGTACCGATCCGCTGGTGAGTGAGAAGACGACGATGAACTCGTCGAAGAACTGCAGACCCGAATCAACGTTGGATTGCCCGGGAATGACGGTGGCGAGGTCGGTGCCCAGTTTCTTGCCGGTGGTGAATTCGTAGAACGGGGCCGAATCGTCTGACACGGCACCCGTGATCCGTTGACCCGAAGGGAACTCCTTCACGTTGGTTGTCGGGCCGCCGGGGAATCCGATCGGGAACGACATCGCGGATGCACCCGTATCGAGCGCGGTCGCGGTGCACGATGCGGAGGCGCTCCCGATCTGCCAGCAGATCGGGACCGCGAGGTTGTTCCAGGCGTTGGCCCCATTGGCGAGCGTTGCGGGGCTTGCGGCCGGCATCTGAAGGTTGGCTACCGGCGCTGTGGCGAGCACCGGGTCCAGCGTCACTGCTCCGACGGACCCACTCCAGGTCACCGCAATGGAGGAAGGCACACCTGAGGAGAGTTGGACAAGGGGACTGAAAGCCGAATCGACCGACCACAGGCCTGCACCGAAGATTCCATCGACACCGATCGAACTCGCAAAGGCCTCAAGACCGTCCTTGGCGGCGCAGTCGGGCACACCCGAGTCGCAGGTGGCGGACTGAACGAGTCGGATGAAGACCGGCCCGCTCGTTGCAATACCGGCGACCTCGAGCGGGGTCGAGATGATCACCCCACTCAGAAGAACGCCCCCGGCGAATGCCTCCTGAAAAGAAGGGCCGGTCATCGCTGCGACCGATGAGGGGACCGAAGCGGTGAAGACGCTCAGTCCCGTCGAACCGGTATCAAAAAGGAGAGTCTGGGTTTGACCCCCAATGGAGGTCTCAATCGTGGCCCGGAAGTCGGACTTTGATTGGCCTACGGACAGCGGGATGGCGGTCCCGCCGAGAGCGGGCGGACCGGGTTCGGGAGCGCCCGAACCCGAGCACGCGGCGACGACCACTGACAGCCCCACAAGGGCTGCCGCCGCCATCCGGCGGCCCGGTCCCGTCCGCTTCATGACCGAGCTAGCTCTGGCTGGCGCTATTCGGCTGAAGGAAACCAAAACAGAGCGGCTGGTTCATACCGAACGTCCAGGCGTTGGCGTTGTCCCGGGTGTAGGGGGTCGTGAGTTGATTCGGCGAGGTGAGGGAAATGTTCCCATCGGAATTGGCCGCACAGTCGAGGCCGTTGAACAGGCCGGTCTGGACGTTCTGTGAGGGATCGGTCCCGCCGGTACCGCTGTAGTTCAACTCGAGGTTTTCGAAGCCGTTGGTCAGCGTGTCCTGATGGAACCAGAAGTCGTACCACTGCGTCCCGCCGGCGCCGATGGCGACGTTGTGGGAATTCGTCACGCCAGCACCAAACTCACCGCCACCGGCGGCGATCCATCCAATGACGGTGAAGCTCGGCTGGTCGACGGAACCCGGCAATACCGAGACACTCTGGGTGCCGGCGTACATGCTGCTGAGGGTGCAGCCTGAGAGGCCCGACGACGACCCGTCGTTGCTTGATGCCGAAAAGAAGTTCAGATTGTTCGCCAACGTCTCGTTGATGGTGACAGTGAGGTCCATCGACGACGGGTAGGTGTTGACGACAGCCACTGGGTTCAGACTCGTGGAACCCCAGTCGCAGTCGAGGGTGTCGTCATCACCGTACGTGGAGGTACCAAGCGCGGCGCTGGCGACAGCAACGGCGGTGTTCAGAATCCATGTCCCCGCCGAGTAGTCCTGCTTTACCTCTTCAGTACTGGTGCAACCCGCCACGAGGGCAGTGACGAGGAGGATCGAGCATGCGGCTCCCAGAACTCGGGATGGCTTCTTCATTGGACTGCTTTCGCTCGGCGTGGTGAGAAGTGGAAATTATAAATCTAATACAGAAGTGTCGTGACGGTTTTCAGGGGGGAATGGCTTCGTCCCTTCCGTCGGAGCCCGCAGACTGAACCCTGATGTGCATGACCTCGACAGGGCCTCCCAATCGAGCGACCTCGGCGAATCGGATGACCCACGTTCGGGAGCGGCACCGAATCCGTCACGCACCTTGGCCTGCTCAGGGTGGGCCAGGGTGGGATCGAACCACCGACCGAGCGATTATGAGTCGCCTGCTCTAACCACTGAGCTACACCGGCAACATGGCCACATTAGCATTCGGCAGTCATCGCCTTTGGCCGCCATGGTTCCCCCCGCTCGCGACCAGCTGGATCCGGCGATGAAGGCGCGGCTGCTGCAGGAAGCCCGCACTCCCTGGCGTGGCTTGCGCCGTGCCCTCTGGTTGGCGTTCACCGCTTCAGCCGGTCTTGGCCTGGCCACGATGGCCATGCGTGCATCCGCTGGTGATGTGGTCGCCGGTTCAGACCTGCTGATCCAGGTCGTTGCCCTCGTGCTGTTCGGCAGCCTCCTCTGGTGGGATCGCAACGTCGCTGACGATCAGGGCGGCGTCAGCTGACGCGTCGGCCTCGGGCGTTGACTCGACCTCGCTCATCCCCTCAGCCTCGCTCGCTTCCTCGACCCCGGAATCGCCATCCTGTTTCGGGCTTTCCGCCACCTCCTGTTG
>JALRFT010000206.1 GCA_023261915.1 Acidimicrobiales bacterium
CGAGCACGAGGTAGGCGCCCGCCTTGCGCCACTGCCTGCCCCGCTGGCCGGGTCGGGCACGCTCGGGGGCCCGCCCCAGGCTGACCTTCGAGGGGGGTGCCACCTCCACGGGGGCGGCGGTATCAACGGTCGCCATAGTGGACCCTCCTGTTCAGCAGCGAGAACTGCCCGAGTGCCACCACGAGGGTGACGAAGAACAGGCCGATGGCCATCACCGCGCCCCGGCCCACGTTCACCGGTTCCTGGCCGAGGCGGAAGATCTTGAACACCAGTGTCTCGGTGCTCCCGGCGGGCCCGCCCTGGGTGAGGATGTCGATCTGGGCGAACGCCTGCAGGGCGAAGACGGTGAGCACCACCACGAGGAACAGCATCGTGGGCGAGAGTAGGGGCAGCGTCACGGTGAAGAAGCGCCGCACCGGGCCGTAGCCGTCCACGGTGGCGGCCTCCACGAGTTCCTCGGGAATGGCCTGGAGTCCAGCGAGCACGATGATGAAGGTCAGACCGAGGTTCTGCCACACACTCGACAGCGCCACACCCCGAATGGCCGACGCCGGGTCGGCGAGGTCAATGAACGGAACGGTCCCGATGTACCCGACGATGGGGTTGAGCATCACGAAGAAGATGACCGAGGCCACGGCCACCGAGGTCGCCACCGTCGAAGCGAACACGGTCTGGAAGAAGCGGATGCCGCGCAGGCGACGGTGGGCGGCGACGGCGAGAAGGACGCCGAGGACCAGGCCGGCGGGAACCGTCCAGAGCACGTACTGCATGCTGATCCACAGTCCACTGCGGAACTCGGCGCCACCGAGTACCTCGGTGAACTGGCTGAATCCGACGAAGCGTTCGGCCGTTCCGGTGCGGTTCTGTTGGTGCAGTCCGAGGTAGACGAGACGATAGAGAGCGTAGAAGAAGAACACCCCGAACACGACGAGCGACGGCAGGAGCATGCCGTAGGCGGTGAGCGCCTCGCGCAGTCGACCACGACGGTTCATCGCCGCTCGCCGCTCTCGGGGTCGAACACGAGGACGTGGGCCGGAGCCACCCCGAGCGTCACCTCGGTGCCTTCTGCCACCTCGGGGTCACCGGCGCCTTGGCGGACCGTGACACTTTGTCCACCGAGGTCGCACACCAGCAGGCGCTCGTGCCCGAGCCACTCCACGGCGCGTACCCGGGCCCGCAGCGGCCCGTCGCCGATGATGAGGTGTTCGGGACGAATCCCCACGACAACGGGCGTGCCCGCGGCGAGGGCACCGGTCGTCGAGCCGTCAAGGGCAATGACCCCGGCTCCGGAGTCCACTCCGCCGGAGGTGATGGTCCCGTTGAAAGTGTTCGCCGGGGGACTGCCGATGAATCGGGCCACGAACAGGTTGGCTGGACGTTCGTAGACGTCCCGGGGTGTGCCCACCTGCTGGAGGCGCCCGTCAGCGATGATCGCCACCCGGTCGGCCATCGTCATGGCCTCGACCTGGTCGTGGGTGACGTAGATGAACGTGGTGGCGAGGGTGCGGTGCAGCTCCACGAGCTCGATTCGCGTGGCAGCCCTGAGCTTTGCATCAAGGTTCGACAGGGGCTCGTCCATGAGGAATGCCGCGGGGCGGCTCACGATGGCCCGGGCCAACGCCACCCGCTGGCGCTGCCCACCGGAGAGGGCCGCCGGCTTGCGGTCGAGCAGGCTCTCAAGACCGAGGGTCCTCGCTGCATCCGCAATGCGTGCCGTGCGCTCGTCGCGATGAAGTCTGCGAGGAGCGGCCTCGCCGACATCGAAGGTTCGTACCAAGAGTGGCGACTCGATGTTTCGGGCCACGGTCATGTGGGGATAGAGGGCGTAGCTCTGGAACACCATGGAGATGTCGCGGTCCCGCGGCTCCACGTCGTTGACCACCCGATCACCGATCCGCAGGGTGCCCTCGGTGATCTCCTCGAGGCCCGCCACCATGCGCAGGGCGGTGGTCTTGCCACACCCGGAGGGACCCAAGAGCACCATGAACTCACCGTCGTCGACGTGCAGATTCAACTCCTGCACGGCGGTGACGTCACCGAAGCGCTTGGTGACGCCTTCGAAGACGACCTGACTCATCGGCTGCTCCCTCTGTATGTGACTTCAGCCTCCAACGGTGACCGAAGCGTAGTGCCGTGGGCGGCGTCGAGCGTGTGGCCTCCGGGTGGCCAGAAGATGAACGCCGACCCGCGAATCCGACCTACTCGTCGATGCCCCGCCCTCGCAGCCCTCGGCACAGGAGTTCGTCGAGTCGGGGTGGCGTCTGCTCCTCGTTCCACCTCTGATCCCCGGGGTCTGGCGCTGCGTGAACGGTGATGTTCTCGAGACTGGGCCGGGTCCCCGCCGGGATGACGACCGACGCGCTGTGGCCATGGCGGTCGCCCAGCCACACGACGCGCACCGCAGCGTCCGACTGGCCGAGACGGCAGTCATGTCGCCGGGCGGTGCCACGTACTGCCACTGCTGCAGCGGACCACGTGGCAGGCGCTACCCAGCGGGTGAGCGACACCCGGGGATGCAACAGCATCGGACGGGGGATGAGCACGCCATGTGGCCCGACCCCCACGAGGTACCCCCACGGGGCGCGCCCGGCATCCTCAACGTCCCAACGTTCCCAACTGGCCACGATCCGCCAGACCGTGAGACGGAGCCCCGCGATATCCACGGGCCAGCCTGCAGCTGGCCTAGACGGCTGCCACTGGTGGGCCACCTCGAGTGAACACCACGTCACCCGTGGAGCGGACTCAGGCAGTGACGGGGGACTCGATGCCGAGGGCGTCCTCAAGTTCGCCGAGGGCCAGCCCGATGGCGGCGGCGAGGGCGTCGATGTCGTCGAGCATGTCAGGGCAACCCAAGAGACCGAAGTCGAGACGGTCCATGTAACTCATGACCGTGATGTTCAAACCTGCCCCGTCGAAGATCGGGCCGATGGGGTTCGTGGCAACCACCTGGGCCCCCGCCACGTAGAGCGGGAACGGAGGACCGGGGACGTTGGAGATGGTGACGTTGAACAGTGGCCGGTGACGATCAGCGAGGTGGAGCGACGAGTAGAGGCGGGCAGCCTGGGCGGCTACGGCAGGAGCGGCAAATTCCACCCAGTTCTGCAAGGCGTCAGCCCCGATCAACTCTTGGGCCTCCTTGGCCGACTGCATCGACTCATGAATGGCCCCCAGCCGCGCAACGGGATCGTCAATGTCGGTGGCGAGAGAGGCAAACGCCGTGGACACCTTGTTGCCGTGCGTGCCCTGCTCATCGGTGCTCCGTACCGATACCGGGACCATGGCCAGGAGTGGCGCCTCCGGACATTCGTCGTGGTGGTCCAGCCACCATCGGAGCGCCCCGGCGCACAGCGCAAGGACGACGTCGTTCACCGTGCAGGCCGCAGCGTTCTTGACAGCCTTGACCCGGCTCAGGGTGACCGTTTCCAGACCGAGGGACCGATGTGGGGTGAGCGTGCCGTTGAACCGACAGCGCGGCGCCGTCAGTGGCAGCGAGGGTGTCGCCACCTCCGCAGGTGAGAATCGGTCACGCAACTGGAGGGCGACCTCGACGGTGTTGCGCACGGTCTTGACGGCCAGTGCCGGTTGCTGGGCGAGTGACCACAATCCGTAGCCGAGCATCTCGGTGTCGGTTGGTACGCGGTCAGGTTCCCACGGTGTCTCCGGTGGTGCCTTCTCCTCCATCTCAGGCGAAACGTCCAACAGCGCCACCATGAGTTCCTCACCACTGGCGCCATCGATGGCGGCGTGGTGCACCTTGTTGACGAGACCGACGAGGCCTCCTTCGAGACCGTCGATGACCCACGCTTCCCACAACGGTCGTGACCGGTCGAGGGGGATGGCCACGAGGTCAGCCACGAGTCGCTCGAGTTCACGTCGGCCTCCGGGGGCGGGGAGGGTCACCTGACGCAGATGCCAGTCGAGGTCGAAGTCGGGATCCTCGATCCAGAGGGGGTGGTGGATGCCGAAGGGCACCTCGACGAGCCGCCGACGAAATGGCGGCGCCTGGTCGAGGCGACTTGCGTAGAGCTCACGCACCCGAGCGAAATCCCATGGCGCCGGGGACGTGGAGGGATCGACCACGATGAGCGAGGCGACGTGCATGAACGACGTCGGTGTCTCGAGGTAGAGGAACCCCGCATCGAGTCCGGACAGCCGCTTCATGGGTTGATTGTGGCACGGGGGGCCGCCGACCACCCCGGTCGACCGCTCAATCGCCGATGCGCAGCGTGGGCGCTCCGCCCGCCACCGTGAGGGTGCCTGGCATACCGAGGAGGGCGATCTCGTCATCCCCGAGTCCGGCGGCCCGTACCGCCACCACTTCCCCTTTGTGCCCGCCGGTGAGGATCGTCAGTTCCACCACCCATCGTGGTCCCTCACCGGCGACCGGAGACTCGTCCCCGACGTCTGGTGTGGCATCGATCACCAGCACGTCGTACTCGCCGTCGTCGAGCACCGTCAGCGGTGGTTCTCCGGTCACAAACCCAGCCGCCGGAACGACTCACCGAACCCCTGACCAACGGCCCCGCCGACCTCCCGGGCGGCATCGAGCACGCCGGTGGCAAATCGCTCCTGGCCACCGTCCTGATCGGGATCATCGATCAGCATCGTGGATCGCCACTGACTTCGGTGGGCGAGCAGGGCTGTCACCTTCACGGCCATGGCCTCCTCGCCCGCCACCTCGACGTGGTCGGGTTCGTCCGCTTCGAACAGCAGCAGCCACTCAGGCCGATGGGCGGTGCCGAGGTGGGGTACGAAGTGGGGGTCGCGAGCGGCGACACACGCATCGACGGTGAGGAATCCCGCCGCCCGGTGGTCGGGATGCAGCCGGTAGCGACGCCAAGGGTCATGGCCCACGACCACATCGGGCATGAGTCGTCGAAGGGTCGCAACCAGGGGGTCGTGGAGATCGGGGACTGCTCGGGCGAGTTCACCGTCGACGGCGCCGAGCAGTACCACCTCCCCAGTGGCACCAAGGGCCGCGGCGGCATCGGTGGCCTCAGCGGTGCGCAACTGGGCGACCTCGGCGGTGTCGGCGTCGGGATCCCACGTCCCCTTCGATCCGTCGGTGCAGATCACGAGGTGCACGACGGCACCCCGGGCCGACCACCGGGCGAGGGTGGCACCGCAGTGGAACTCGATGTCATCGGGGTGCGCCCCGACGGCCACGACCACGGACGGCGGATCGATGTCGAGTGACGACCCGGGGCCGGGGAGCGGTGCGCCGGCGAGGATGTGACTCACGTCGGCACTCCTCCGGTGCCAAGGTCAGCGGGCAGGTCGACGTCCCACGCCAGATCGGGATCGTCGAGCACTACGACGGCGAGCTCGTGGCGGACGGCCTCGGCCTCGTGACGGTGGAACGATCCTGGTCCGTAGGAGAAGCGGAAACCGGTACCGGTAGGGAGTGACAACACATTCGTGCCATCACGGTGACGGTCGGGGACCATCACCACGGTGCGCAACGCGTCAGGCTCCTTGGGGCTGAGGTGATCGAGGTGAACGGCGCGGGGTAGATCGGCGTGGCAGACCACGACTCGCTCGAGACCGTGTTTGCCAAGCGTGGCAACCCCTTCGGTGACCGCCCGATTCAGTCCCCGTCCGGGCATCCACAACACCTCGGCGCCGACGTTGCGTGCCCACGCCGCCACCGCCTCGTCGTCACAGACCACCCACACTGGGAGGTCCCCGGCGGCGGCCACCACCCCGGCAGCCATGGTGCGTGCCAGTTGTGCCCGTTCCGCCGGGTTCAGGGCGGGAGCGAGACGAACCTTGGCGTCAGCGAACGCCTTCACGGGCACGAGGACCCCCACCGCGGTCATGGACGGAGTGTACGGCCACGGGACCACAGCGCCCGCGGGCCATAGGGTTGGAGCACTGGACCCGCCCTTGGGCCGGTGGACGCTCGGATCAGGAGCAGCGATGGCAGGGATCTCAGTGGCAGTGCTTGGGGCTGGGTCGTGGGGTACCACGGTGGCGCACCTGTGTGCCCACAACGTGCCTACCGTGCTGTGGGCCCGCGATCCTGCCGTGGTCCGCTCGGTGAACGCCCACCACGTCAATGACCGTTACCTGTCGGGTTACGAACTCCACCGCGATCTGTCGGCCACGGCTGACCTCGCCGAGGCCGTGTCGGGCGCCGACGTGGTGGTCATGGGAGTGCCGTCCACGGCGTTCGCCGACACTCTCGATGCCATGGAGCCGCACCTGCGGGCGTGGGTCCCGGTGATCAGTCTCACCAAGGGCCTCGATCGGGCCACCGGTGCCCGCATGACCGAACTCGTCGAACAGCGTCTGCCTGGTCGCCCGGTAGGGGCGTTGACCGGACCCAACCTGGCCAAGGAGATCATGGCAGGCCAGCCGGCGGCGACCGTGCTTGCGATGACGGATGTGAACGTCACGGCCGCCCTCCACGACGCCTTCGCCACTCCGTCGTTTCGCGTCTTCACCAATCCCGACATCGTCGGGTGCGAACTTGGCGGGGCACTCAAGAACGTCGTCGCCATCGCCGCAGGGATCGCCAGCGGTCTTGGCGGTGGGGCGAACACGACGGCGGCGATCATCACCCGCGGGCTCGCCGAGATGACTCGTCTCGGGGTGGCCCTCGGCGGTCAGCCACTTACCTTTGCCGGCCTTGCCGGTATGGGCGACCTCATTGCTACCTGCACGAGCCCCCAGAGCCGCAATCGTCACGTGGGGGAGGAACTCGGTCGTGGTCGGTCGCTCCAAGAGATCTCGGCCGGACTCGATCAGGTGGCCGAGGGAGTGAAATCGACCCCGATCGTCCTCGAACTCGCAGCCCGTCACGGTGTGGCCATGCCCATCGCCCGTCAGGTGCATGCCGTGCTGTTCGAGGGGGCCACCGCTCACGACGCCCAGACGAACCTGCTCAGCCTGCCGTCGAACTTCGAACTCGACGGTCTGGTCTGAGCGTTTCTGATCCCCGGTCGTCGATGGGCACCGACCATGGAATGATGACCGGTGTGAGCAACCCCCCGACCGACGCAGGTGGCGCCGTCCTCCCGTTCTGGTTGCAGCAGCAGTGCGACCCGTCGTCGTCGTCGTTCGTCCCCGGCGGTGGAGGCAACCCCCCGGTGAACACCACCCAGCGCGACTGGGTGATGCTCGGCACCCTCGGCCGTCCCGAGCGCGCCGTGGTCGATGGTCGGGGCGCGCTCACCCCGTGGGACGGCGCATGGTCACTGGACTGGTGGATCGGGGGCGAGGACCGCTGGTACCTGCCCGCCCGTGAGATCACTGTTCGCCAGCGCCTCGTGGATGACACGCCGGTGGTCGAGACGGCCCTGCGAATCCGGGGTGGTGACATTGACCAGCGAGTGTTCGCCATCACCGGTGACGACGGCGCACCCTGGGCCATCGTTGAGATCCACAATCGCAGTGCCGCCGCCGTGGCCGTTGCCGCCGTGATCCGTCCGTGGGGCCCCGAGGGTCCGGTGCGGGTCGCTGAAGTGGACTGTCAGGGCGAGTGGCTGTTCGTTGACGGCCGACCCGCCGTGGCGTTGCCGCAGCCCCCGTGGCGCACCTACGGGGCCACGGCGGGTGATCCCGATGGGGTGGCGCGTGCGTTGCTCACCGGGCTCGACAGCACTCTCGATGGACCACTGGTGTGTCCTGACGGTGCGGCGCAGGTGGCTGCGGTGGTGCCGCTGCCCCACACCCTGATGCTTCGTTTTGCAGTGCCACTGGAGGTCCCGAGCGATCGCAGTCGGGCTCGGCGCAGCGCCTCGGCGGTGGCCGGGCCAGTGCCTTCGTCAGTGGCGTCGGCTTCGGTCGCTGCAGGTTGGGCCAGCCAGTCCGCCCGAGGGGTGCGGGTGGAACTGCCCGACGCCGGCATCGATCACGTTCTAACGGCGGCGCGTTGTCATCAACTCGTTGCCGTGGCCGGGGAGGACCTCGTTGAGTTTCCGCTTGGGGAGGTGGACCTCGCTGACTGGGCGAGGGTCCTCGCCGGTCTCGACGAGTGGGGGTGTCACGACGAGGTCGCCGGGGTGCTCGCGAGTTGGGAGGAACGCCAGGCCCTCGATGGTCGATTCCTGGGCAACGATCGTCGACGCGATGCCACGGGAGCGGCGCTCGTCGCTCTCGACCATCACGTCCGATCCTCCGGTGATCCGTCGCTGGCGAACAGTCTGACGGGGGTGGTGGCCAAGGCGGCGACGTGGATCGACCGTCGGGCAGCGAGTCGTCGGCACCGCGCGGATGCGACCACGCTCGGGCTGGTGCCTGACGGGGATCCGCCGCCGTGGCTGGGGGTCGATGGTCCGCTCGTGAGTTACCACGATCAGTGGTGGTCGCTCGCCGGGCTGGACGCTGCGGGGCGCCTCCTCGAACTCGCCGGGGAATCCGAGGCCGCTGCCGAGGCTCGTCGGTGCCGGGTGCGTCTGGCGGGTGCGCTCGATGCTGCCCTGGCCGCCGACGCCAGTGCGCGTGGCCGTTCGGTGCTGGCGGCCGGCCCTCGTCGCCATGACGATGCGGGTGCAGCGGGCGTTCTCGACGGAGTTCTGCTCGGTGTGCTCGATGCCGATGACGAACGAGTGACGGCCACACTCGCCGAGTTGGGGCGACGTGCCTCAGTGGGTGAGGCGTTGACGGTGGTGGATCCGAGGCGCGGTCCCGGGCCGCTCGGAGTGTCCGCGAGTCTCACGGCCCGACTGGCTCGGGTGGAACTGGCGCGGGGGGAAATGTCAGGTCTCACCCGCTTGCGCTGGTTGGCCGGTGCGGCCACCCCGACCGTGACGTGGCCCACGCTGGCTCACCCGACCACGGGAGATGGCATTGGCGGTGCCGGCCATGATCACGTTGTCAACGCCGATGTGCTGCTCGCCGTGCGGGACCTGCTCGTCATCGATCGCTCACCGGGCGTGGTGACCCTTGCTCCGGTGGTTCCCGGTTCATGGTTGGGTCAGTCATGGGAGGTGCACGGTCTGCCCACGCTGGCGGGTCGGTTGAGCTACGCCGTGCGGTGGCACGGAGAGCGGGCGGCCATTCTCTGGGAGATCGACGGCGACCCTGCGTCGGGAGCTCCCGTGGTGCGCGCCCCGGGTCTTGACCCGACGTGGTCGGCCACGACGTGGTCGGGAGAGGCATTGGTCGGGCCAGTGGTGGTACCGATAGAACCCGGAGAACCGGCATCGGAGGGAGGTGAGTTCTCTTGAGCACTGACGACGCCGAACCGGCCGAGAGCGCCGAGGTTCTCGCCCGGTGGTATCTCACTCCCGACGACCTCGGCCAGGCCAGCACCACGGGGGAGCTCGCCCTCGTCTCACTAGGGCGGGCTTTCGGCGGTCGAGGCCGCCGTTACGACATTGATGAACTCGCGGCCACCATCGGCGCCGATCCCCAGAGCCTTCTCCTGCTGTGGCGGTCACTCGGTTTCACCGATCCTCGCCCCGGAGAGCAGGTCCTCAGCGACTCGGATCTCAAGATGTTGGCGGGCGTCATCCCGTTCCTGTCCGACAGCGGCTTCAGCGACGAGATGGCGCTGCAGGTGACCCGGGTCATCGGTTCGTCGATGGCCCGGATCGCCTCGGCCCAGGTTGACTCGATCGTCACCTCGTTCGACTCCCGGGGTGAGCCCGGCAGCGAGGCGGGAGCCGCACCGGGCGAGCGTCCGCCCGAGGTGGTCGTGGATGACCGGAGCCTGGCTGACGACACGGCTCGGCTGCTCGGGGCCATGCCTGACGTCCTTCAGTTCGTGTGGCGCCGGCATCTTCTCAACGCTGCCCAGCGACGACTCCTGCGGTTTGGGACCGGCGACGCCACGCTGTGCGTCGGCTTCGCCGACCTCGTCGGATTCACCGCTCACTCCCAGCAACTCACCGCCCGGGAACTCGCCGAGGTCGTGGAGCGTTTCGAACAACTTGCCTATGACGTGGTGGCCACCCACGGTGGACGTGTGGTCAAGATGATCGGTGACGAGGTGCTCTTCGTGGCCGACGAGGTCGCCACCGCTGCCCGCATTGCCCTCGAGTTATCCGAAGCCCATCGCGATGACGAGGCATTGCTCGACGTTCGTGTCGGCATGGCGGCGGGCAGTGTGCTCGAGCGGGAAGGGGACGTGTTCGGACCGGTCGTGAACCTCGCCCACCGCATTGTCGGTGTGGCGTTCCCCGGTTCGGTTGTGGTGTCGGCCGAGGTCGCTGAGGCGCTCGCCGAGGATTCCGGGGTCACTCTGCGGTCCATTAGTTCCCAGCCGCTCAAGGACATCGGGCGGGTGGCGTTGTGGACCCTGCGGCCCGTGGAGTCCCCCGACCATCCGGCTCGTACCCGCCGCGCCCGCCATCATCTCCGTGACCGGCAGGCTCTCGTGTCTGAGCGTCGGGCTGAACGGCAGCGCATGGCGCTCGAACGTTCCCGGGAACTCGCCGAGGAATCGGGGCGTGTCGAGGTGATCGATCTCGTCGGTGGGCTGGTGTCCGACGACGCAGTTGATGAGACCACGGCCCAGATCGAGGCCATCACCGAGGCCGTGCTGGCCGCTGACATCGATCCTGAACTCCAAGTGGGTCTGCTCGCCGACATTGACGCCGTGTTGCGGCTGCACCGTCTCGAGGATGAGGCGTTTGGACGGGCGGAGGAAGCTGATCTGGAGGCTGAAGAGCAGATCCGCGCCGTCGAGGCTGCCGCTCGATTGCGAGTGGAACGCATCGAGGCCGAGGCGCGTGAACGCATTGCTGCAGTGCTCGCCGAGGCTGAACGTCGGGTCGAACGACTCAATAGCGAAGCCGATCGCAAGGTGGAGCGCGTGGCTGTCGAGGTCGGTCGGGAGGCTGATCGGGCCGAGCGGGAGGCGGAGCGACGGGCCCGGTGGCGGACCATCCGGTCGATGCTGAAGAGGCGTCGCAAGACCACTGATTGAAGCGTTTCATCTCCGCAGTGACTTGTGTCTTGGTCATTGGCGGTGAGTGATGGTGGGAGGGGGCACCTCGCCCTTCGCTCTCTGAGGGTCGGACAGCGGTGGCGGCCAACACGGTACGGTCGGGCCATGCGCGTGGCCGTGGGAACCGACGAGGCGGGTGTCACTCCTGATGCCGTGCGCACGTGGCTGGTGGGCGCCGGTCACGAGGTGATCGAACCCGCCGGACCAGTTGCACCGTGGCCCGACGTGGGCCGGAAAGTCGGCGAGGCCGTTGCCTCGGGTGTCGCCGACGCTGGTGTCGTGTGCTGTTGGACCGGGACCGGGGTGGCCATTGCGGCCAACAAGGTGCGTGGTATCAGGGCTGCACTGTGCACCGACCCCGAGACCGCGGAGGGATCCCGACGATGGAATGACGCCAACGTGCTGGCTCTCGGGCTGCGTCTCGTCACCCCGATGGCGGCTGCTGAGATCTGCGCTGCGTTCTTCGGGAGCGCCGTCGATCCTGGCGAGCAAGAGATGATCAACCGGGTCGAGCCGGGTTTGCGGTCGTGAGCCGGCGTCGCCAATCGGCCTGGCGCTAGGTTGCCGCCGATGACGCGCTCCCGTCTGCGTCCCTCACTACGTGGCACCGCACCGGGCACCAAGGTCGAACGTGCGGCGTGGGCGGCCGGTCTCGGAGTCGTCGTGGGCATCGACGAGGTCGGTCGGGGAGCGTGGGCCGGACCGCTGACGGTCGCCGCCCTGGCCGTGCCTGAGGGTCGTCGCATCACCCGGGTGCGTGACTCCAAGGCATTGACCGCCGCTGAGCGCGAGGCGCTCTTTGAACCCCTCACTGCCTGGGCGTTGGGATGGGGTGTGGGTCACGTCAGTCCGAACGAGTGTGACCAACTCGGCATGTCAGCTGCTCAACGACTCGGGGCTCGTCGGGCTCTTGAATCCATGGGGTTGATGGCGGATCTGATCCTCGTCGATGGCACCTGGGATTTCGTAGGTGACGCCGCCGGCAATGCCGAGGTGCGGACCATCGTCCACGGTGACGCCGCCAGTCTGTCCATCGCCGCCGCATCAGTAGTGGCCAAGGTGACCCGGGACCAGATCATGCGGGATGAAGCGGAGAACTTTCCCGCCTTCAACTTTGAGCGCAACAAGGGCTATCCCTGCGCCCAGCACCGGGCGTCACTGTCGGGCCGCGGACCCACGACCATCCACCGGCGGTCGTGGTCGTTCATGGACGGTCTGCCGTGGACGGGTCAACCCCGTATCCACCCCGGTGGTTCTCAGGGGGTGTTGTTCGCCTGACGGTCGCTGCGTGGCGGACGGGTCAGGAGGTCTGGGTGCCGACCTTGAGGTCCCGGAACGGCGACGTGCTGTCGATGCCGGGCTCCTTGGGGAGACCCAGTACCCGCTCACCAACGATGTTCTTCATCACCTCGTCGGTTCCACCGGCGACCTTCATCCCGGGTACCCCGAGGAGCAGTGCCCCCCAGGCAAACGTGCCCCACTCCCCAGTGTCGGCAGTGATGCGCGGGCCGAGGACGTCGGCCACGAAGTTGGCGGTCCGCCACAGATTGTTGGTCAGCGACAACTTGGCGATCGACATCTCGGGTCCGGGCAATTGCCCACGCTTGATGCGATCCATGGCCCGCTGGTTGGTGTACCGGCTGACCTGGAAGTTGATGTAGACGTCCATCATTTTCTGTCGGACGATCGGGTCGTCAATGACATCGAAGTGTCGGCACAGCTCGGCCAGCCGAATGACGTTGGCCAGACCCATGCCGCCACCAGTGCCCGCACCGATTGAGGCCCGCTCGTTCATGAGGGTGGTCAGGGCCACCGTCCAGCCCTGGTTCACATCACCGAGACGATGGTTGTCAGGGACGCGGACTTCGTTGAAGAACACCTCGTT
>JALRFT010000338.1 GCA_023261915.1 Acidimicrobiales bacterium
CCGGGTACTGCACCTTGACGGCCACGGCGGCCCCGTCACGGGTCATGGCCCGATGGACCTGGCCGATGGACGCGGATGCGATCGGGACCGGGTCCCACGTGGCGAAGATCTCCTCGGGGTGCCGTCCGAGTTCGCGGCGGATCACTCCGGCGGCGAGTTCGGCGGACATGGGTGGAGCGTCGGACTGCAGTTGGGCGAGGGCGTCACGGACGTGTTCGGGCAGACCCTGGTCAAGGTAGGAGGCCATCTGCCCGAGTTTCATGAGCGCCCCCTTCATCTCACCGAGAGCGGCTGCCACCTGTTCGGCCGTGCGGAGTTCGAACTCGGTGTCGAGTTGTTCCTTGCGTTCGGCGGAGGCGAACACCCGCCGGGCCCGGTGGGTGGCCCAGTCGGCCCCGGCGCGCGCACCGACAGCGGCGAGTCGAGCCCGTCGCGCGCCGACCCCGGTGATGGGCAATGCCGCCGGTTGGGCGGTGCTCCGGGTGGCGCGTCGCCGCCACCAGAGCACGGCACCGAGGGCTGTCGCCCCGAGGCCGATCACGCTCAGCGTTCGACGTCGCACCTCCGCGACCCTAGGAGGGTCCGCGGCTGGGACCCAAGGTGGCCGATACTGGTGATGTGGCAGTGACCGAACTTCTCGTTGTCGCTGCGGCGGTTGCCGTCGGGTTCGGCTCGGGGGTGCTGTCGGGCATGCTCGGCATCGGAGGGGCGGCCGTCTCCACTCCGGCGGTGCGGGTCCTGGGTGCCACGCCCATCGAAGCCGTGGGGACCACGGTGCCCGCCATCCTCCCCGGTGCGATCACCGGAGTGTGGCGGTACCACCGCGAAGGTCTCGTCGACTGGCGCGTGGGGCTTTGGACTGGCGGAGTCGGAGCGGTGGCAGCCGTGGCCGGTGCGCTCGTCGCCGAGGCGGTCGGGGAACCGGGCTGGTTGATGGTCGCCACTGCTGCACTCATGCTCGCAAGTGGCTGGTCGGTGGCCCGCTCCGGTCAGGGCGCCCGTCGTCGGGGAACCGAAGCCGACGCCACCGAGGGTGGCGACACCCGTCCAGTGTGGTGGCACTTGGCTGGCCTCGGTGCGATTGCGGGGTTCGTCGCCGGGCTCCTCGGTGTCGGTGGCGGCATCGTGTTGCTGCCCGCTTTCACCAGTGTGCTGGGTCTGGCCGCCCGTCGGGCGGTGGCGGCCAGTCTGGTGGCCGTCGCCATATTCAGCGTGCCGGCGCTCGTCGTGCACGCCATCAACGGCAACATCGACTGGGCGTTGGCATTGGCGTTGACCGCCGGCGTCATCCCGGGTGCCCGCCTCGGCAGTCGTCTGACGGTGCAGGCTTCCGACCGCACCGTCCGCCTTGCCTTCGGTGCGGTCATCGTCGTGCTGGCCGTCATCTACGGCGTGACCGAGTTCGTGGTCCTGCGTTCCTGACCGGGCATGCGAGACTGACGTCATGCGTGCCCTGCGGTCCGCCGTCGTTCTCGTGGCCATGGCCGCCGTCGTGATTGGTCCGGCGAGTCGTGGTCTGGCTCAGGACAGTTCCGCCGGGGGATGGCCCGACGGTTTGTGGGCACCCCTTGATGTTGCACCGGACGCCCCTCCTCCTCTGCAGGTCCGTTCGCTTTCGGTGCGCACCGACGACTCCGGTGCGAGTCGCGCTGAGGTCCGTCTGGCCGGTGCGATTGCCGCACCGACGGAGCGGTGGCGGATATCGGTGGGCATCGGGGATCCGGCCGGCGTTTGGCGTCGGGCGTCGATGGTGTGGGATGGCGCCCAGGCCCAGGGCGAACTCGTACAACTCAACGGCCTCGCCACCGTCGACCAAGGCGCCCTCGAGGCCAGCGTGGATCTGTCAGGTCTGGTGACCATCGGGCTGCCCTCGGACTACCTGTTGCCGGCGTCGGGTGACGTCGTTTGGGTGGAGGCGGCACTCGGTCCCGATGATCGTCCGGCGGCGAGTGTGCGTACCCCGTGGTTCGATCGTGCCGCCCTCCTCGGGGAAGGAGCGCCCGGACTCGTTCCGGGCGGGCGCAACGGGGTGCGACTGGCCGGGTCGCCGCCGCAGCCCGCCACGACCTCGACCGGTCCCGTCGACACTGGTGTGCCGTCGGTGGCGGAATGGGTTGACGGTCGCGTGGTCATCGAGCGTGGCGTCGCCCCCGAACAGATCGAAGGGGCGGCCATCAGCTCGATCGTCGACTACGTCACCATCGTCAGCGCTGAATCGCCCGGGACCTCAGGTGCCCAGGTTCGCCTCGATCTCGGCAGTGGCGAGGTGGGCCTCACCGATGGGGTACTTACCGGCCCGCTCAGTGCATCGCCGGTCGAGCCTCGGACACCACTGGGGGCCTCCACCGCATGGCTCGCCCAACCGGGCGGACTGTTGAGTGTGGGGGTGACGGCGACGTTCGCCCAACTCGGTCTCCCCGATCCCGGATCGGCAGTCGTCGTTTCGGTCACCCGCAAAGTGGTCACGGCCACTGGTGAACAGGTGGCGAGCGGCGGAGTGGCGGCGGGGCAGAACTGGCTGTCCCAGCGTCAGGCTCCCGCCACCACCGGGGCGGTGGCAACCGGTGGCGCAGCCACTAATTCCGATGCCGCAACAGGCGACCCTGTGCCGGCC
>JALRFT010000348.1 GCA_023261915.1 Acidimicrobiales bacterium
CAAGTGCGTCGAACCCGAGACGTCGATCAGCGCGGACCAGGTCGCACGCGTGGTGGCGCGGCTCCGCCGAGGCTGGGTGGGGGTGTACGTGACGACCGGTCATTTCTCGAAGCAGGCGCAGGTCGAGGTCAACTGGTTCGAGCGCGTCGGCGAGAGCGAGAACGCCTTGGGGTGCCTCGCTGCGGGCCATCGACGCCAGTCGTCCCCGACTCACCGCCCGCACCGGCACCCGCAGGTCGCGGGCCAACTCGGCGATGTCGTCGTTGGCCAGCGCGGCCTCCGCCACGTCGTCACGACCCTCGTCGGTCGCCCGTCGTTCGGCCACCAACACCTCGCGCACCCGGCGGCGCCCGGCGAGCAGGAGTTCACGAACGGCCTGGCGACCCTCGACCTGCTCACCACCAAGTCCGCGGGGCACACTCCGCCGTCGATCCGGCGCCGCCCCCGTCCGGGCGCTACCCCGTCGTGGCGTGCCGGCCGCCTTGGACCGATCCGCCCCAGGACGCCCGCCCCGACCTTTCGCCGGCGGCTTGGGCGCCCCGCCACGGCCCGCATTCGAACGGGGCGAACTCGACCGGGACGAACCCGAACGAGACGACGGCGCCGGGCCTGAGCGGCGCGGCGTACCGCGACCTTTGGCCGGCCGACCGGTCATCGCTGCACCAACGCCACGACCATCACCACAACACCTTCGCTGCGTCCGATGGCTCCGAGTTTCTCGGCCCGGTTGCCCTTCACCCCAACGGGTGCACCCACCACGGCCGACAGTCGCTCCACCATCTCGGCCCGTCGGGGGGCGATGCGGGGACGCTCACAGACAACCGAACAATCAATGTTGACCACACGCCACCCCGCATCGGTCACGAGCGCCACCACCGACGCCAACAACACCATCGAGTCCGCACCCGCCCACCGGGGATCGCTGTCGGGGAAGTGCTCACCAATGTCACCGAGGCCCACCGCCCCCAACAGCGCATCGGCGCAGGCGTGGGCCACAGCATCAGCGTCGCTGTGCCCCTCAAGGCCTGGTTCGCCGTCGAAGACCACACCGCCGAGCACGAGCGGTCGCGCCGGATCGTCGGAGAAGCGGTGGACGTCGAACCCGTGGCCGATGCGCAGGTCCGTGGCGTCGCTCATCGTCGCGCTCCTGACCGCAACGTCTCTCCAACCGCATCGAGATCGCCGGGAACGGTGACCTTGCGGTTGGCCACCTCCCCGGGCACGACCACCACCACGCCACCGTTGGCCTCGATCAGTCCGGCATCGTCAGTGGCTTCGGGCGCACCGCGATGGGCGGCGCGCAACGCCCCGACACGAAACGCCTGAGGGGTCTGCACGCTCACCAATCCGTCACGATCGACCGTTCCCACCACCCGGCCGTCGGCGTCGACCCGCTTGAGGGTGTCGGCCACAGCCACCGCGGGCACGGCGGCGTCGGCACCGGCGGCGACGGCGTCCACCACGGCGTCCACGAGGGCGGGAGTCGCCAACGGCCGGGCAGCGTCGTGCACGACGACGATGTCGGTGTCACTGGCGAGTTCGTCGAGCGCGGCAAGCCCGCACCGCACCGACCCCGACCGCGTATCGGCACCGTCAACGACCCGGACGTCGATTCCCTCGGGACGCACCGGTTCGCGGTGACCGGGCGGGACGACGAGGACGGTGGCGGCTGCTGCGGGGGTCACGACGTCGAGCGACCAGTCCACCACCCGGCGGCCAGCGACGTCGAGGAACTGCTTGGGCACGTCACCGCCGAGACGAGATCCGTGGCCGGCGGCGACCACCACGGCCCACACCGCCGGTCGCAATCGGTCGCTCAGCTGAGTTCCTGGTCGAGCCGGGCCTCAGCCTCCTCCTCGCTCACATTGATGGCGAAGGTGAGTTCGGAGACGAGGATTTGGCGGGCCTTGATGAGCATGCGCTTCTCGCCGGCGGACAGACCCTTGTCCTTGTCACGAATGGTGAGGTTCCTCACAACTTCGGCGACCTGGTAGATGTCCCCCGACTTGAGCTTCTCGACGTGGTTCTTGAATCGGCGCGACCAGTTGGTGGGCATACGCGCCTCCTTCTTGCGGAGGACGGCGAACACCTCCTCAACCTCTTCGTCGTTGATGACCTCCCGCAGGCCGACCTCGTCGGTGTTGTCGGAGGGGACCTTGAGGGTCAGGTCGCTGTAGGCGAGCTGAAGGATCAAGTACTCGCGCTTCTCACCCGTGGGCGAGACGAGCATCTTGCGCTCCTGGATCACTGCGGCACCGTGGTGCGGGTAGACGACGTTGTCGCCGACGTCGAAAGTCATGACACTCCTGGAACGGCTTGGGGTAACGGGTGGGAACAGGTCAACCCCGGCGATGGCCGCCACGGGTGGACCCACAGGATACCAGTGACGCGTCGTGGTCCCCGCCGGGAAGGCCTTTCGGCCCTGCATCGGGCGTGGCGTCACCGGATCCGCCGGTACCATGCAAGCGTGATCGACACCGAAACCCTCCGTGGCGTCGAACTCTTCGCTGGTCTGCCTGCCGACCAAGTGGAGGCAGTGGCCGCCCAGTCCCGCCTCGTGAAACTCACCCGTGGCGACCAGCTGTTCGACCACAGTGACGAACCCGACGCCCTGTT
>JALRFT010000019.1 GCA_023261915.1 Acidimicrobiales bacterium
GTCCGACCCGCCACCGCCGCCGATGCCGCCGCCATCGCAGGGATCTACAACGCCGAGGTGACCTCGTCGACGGTCACCTTCGACCTCGTACCACGCTCGATTGACGACCAGGTGGCCTGGATTGAGCAGCGTTCCGGGGGCCATGCCGCCCTCGTGGTCACCGACGGGGACGACCTGGTGGGTTTCGGGGCCCTGTCGCCCTACCGGGAACGACCGGCGTACACGACCTCCGTGGAGGACTCGGTCTACGTGCACCGCGATCACCGTGGGCGCGGCGTCGGCCGGCTCGTGCTCGCGGGACTGATCGACACCGCCCGCAACCACGGGTTCCACACCGTGTTCGCCCGGGTAGTGGGAGGGCACGAAGCCTCGATCCAACTCCATCAGCAGGCGGGATTCACCATCATCGGCACCGAACGCGAGGTGGGCCGAAAGTTCGGTCGGTGGCTTGACGTGGTCGTGATGCAGTTGCTCCTCGACGGCGGCGGTGAGGGCACCCCGCCCGGTCGTCCACCGGTTCTGGAGTCGTAACGAACCTGCTTGGCCCTCACATGGGACGAGCCGGTAGGGTGTCGAAGCCGTCAACGGCAATCTGGGTCGGTGCCCGAGTGGCCAAAGGGAGCGGGCTGTAAACCCGTCGGCTTCGCCTACGGTGGTTCGAATCCACCCCGGCCCACCATCTGGTCCGGTGGGTCCGCACAGCGGACCCACCGGGTTCCGGAGGAAACGAGCGGGCCGCGCACGGTAGCGTCAGGGTCATGCCGACCTTCGACATCGTCTCCGAACTCGAGCTCCAGGAAATCCGCAACGCCGTCGATCAGGCGAGCCGCGAGATCACCAACCGCTTCGACTTCAAGAACACCGATACCACCGTCGAACTCCAGGAAAAGGAAAACCGCCTGGAGCTGTCCACGGTCAGCGAGGACCGCTGCAACGCCGCTCGGCAGGTACTCGAGGAGAAGTTGGTCAAGCGAAAGGTCTCCCTCAAGTCCTTCGACTGGGGCAAGGTGACCGATGCTGCTGGTGGCCGCGTCCGTCAGGTCGCCACCATGCAGGCCGGCATCTCCTCAGACAAGGCCAAGCTGATCAACCGGACCATCAAGGATCTCGGTCTCAAGGGCATCACCTCCCAGACGCAGGGCGACCAGGTCCGGGTCAACGGCAAAAAGCGCGACGACCTCCAGGCCGTCATCGCCGCCCTCAAGGAACAGGATCTCGGCATTCCCCTGCAGTTTGAGAACTTCCGGGACTGAGCCTGATGCCCTCGTGAGGGGCCAAGGTCACTCGTAGTAGCCGGAGTGGATGTACACGCACGGCACACCCGCAGCGTGGAACATGTCCACGTTACGTTGATCGTCTTCGAAGGCGAGCCGGAGATCGAAACCCCGGTCACGCAGTGAGTCAACGACCTGACGCTTGTAGTGACGGGCCGCCGTGTAGTCCCGGCTCTCCCGCATCACGAGCAAGTCCCACCGCAATCGGTAGCGCTCCAACCACCCGAGCGTCTGCGGTTGGACCCGGATGGGCCGGGCGGTGAGCAGCACCACCTGCAATGTGGGGTCGAGCAGATCGAGGAGACGGACGACCTCGTCGATGACCTGATCCTCGCCACACGCCTCAAAGAAGGCGTCCCAGTCACGATTGGGCCACTCGAGGTAGTGCTGGCGTCCCGCCGCATCCGAGAGCACTCCGTCCATGTCGAACACCACGGCGCGCGAGGGGTCGACCACACCGTCGCGCCAGCACCAGTTCGTCGGGGTCGGATGGGAGCTCAGTTGGCACCGCCAGCCGACTCGACGTCACCAGTTGTGGCCCGTCGACGGATCTCGTCCACCACCGAAGCGTCAGCGAGAGTGGTGGTGTCACCGAGGTCACGCCCCTCAGCCACGTCACGCAGGAGTCGGCGCATGATCTTGCCCGAGCGGGTCTTGGGGAGGTCAGGCACCACCATGACTGCCTTGGGACGGGCCGTCGGCCCGATCTTGGCCGCCACGTGCTGGCGAATCTCCTCAACGAGCTCGTCGGACGTGGCGATGTCTGCCCGGAGAATCACGTACCCGACGATGGCCTGGCCCGTGACGCTGTCCGTGGCCCCGACCACCGCTGCCTCGGCGACCGCAGGGTGATCGACGAGAGCGGACTCCACCTCGGTGGTCGACACCCGGTGGCCCGAAATATTCATCACGTCATCGACACGGCCAAGCAGCCACAGGTAGCCATCGGCATCGATCTTGGCGCCATCACCGGCGAAGTACCGCCCGGGATAGGTACTCCAGTAAGTCTCGCGGTAGCGCTCAGGGTCACCCCAGATGCCACGCAGCATCGATGGCCACGGCCCGCTCAGCGTGAGGTATCCGCCGCCCTCAGTGACCGGTTGCCCGTTGTCGTCGACGATCTCAGCTCCGATCCCGGGGAACGGGAAGGTGGCCGATCCGGGCTTCAGCGTCGTCAGGCCCGGCAACGGCGTGATCATGTGAGCCCCCGTCTCGGTCTGCCACCACGTGTCCATGATCGGGCACCGGTCTCCACCGATGTGAGTGCGATACCACATCCACGCCTCAGGATTGATCGGTTCGCCCACCGACCCGAGGATGCGCAGACTCGACAGGTCACAGCGCGCCGGGAACTCATCACCCCACTTCATGAACATTCGGATCGCGGTGGGAGCCGTGTACAACTGGGTCACCCCATACCGTTCGACGATCTGCCAGAGCCGATCCTTGTCGGGGGTGTCGGGGGTGCCTTCGTACATGACCTGCGTCGCACCGTTGGCGAGCGGTCCGTAGACGATGTAGCTGTGGCCGGTGATCCACCCGGCGTCAGCCGCACACCAGTAGACGTCGGTCTCGGGTCGGAGGTCGAACACCCAGGCATGGGTGAGCGCCGCCTGGGTGAGGTACCCGCCCGTGGTGTGCATGATCCCCTTGGGCTTGGCCGTGGTGCCCGAGGTGTAGAGCAGAAACAGCAGATCCTCGCTCCCCATCCGCTCCGGTGGGCAGTCGGCATCGACCTGCTCCCGGAGGTCATGCCACCAGTGGTCACGCCCCTCCACCATGTCGACGGCGTCACCGGTGCGACGCACCACCAACACGCTGTGCACCGTCGGACACGAAGGCAAAGCCGCGTCTACGGCGGGCTTGAGCGGCGCCGCTGAGCCTCGCCGGTATCCACCGTCGGCGGTCACCACACAACTCACCTCGGAGTCGTTGACCCGGTCGATGATCGAATCGGGTGAGAAACCGCCGAAGATGACCGAATGGACGGCCCCGATGCGGGCACAGGCCAACATGGCGACAGGCAACTCGGGGATCATTGGCATGTAGATGGCAACACGATCACCGCGGGAGACGCCGAGGTGGCGGAGGGCGTTGGCGAAGCGACTCACGTCGTCGAGGAGGTCGGCGTAGGTGATGGTGCGGGTATCG